>NZ_JAVTWC010000019.1:44729-105337 GCF_032229445.1 Tahibacter sp. | reverse complement strand
AGCGGGTTGTTTGGGTCAAAGGTGTAGGTGACCCAGTTGCCGAAGCGGTCTTCGACGCGCGTGGGGAAGATGTACTGATCCTGGCGCTCCAGGTACGACACCCAGGAATTCGGAAACACGCCGCTGGCGGCACTGACCGGACTGGCAGGGACCTTTGCAAACCAGTCGAAGAAATATCGCGAACCCTCGGGCGACACCACGAGAAACCCCTCGCCAGGAACGTCATTCGCGGTCGACGGCAGGCAGGCAACGACCCAGTTATTGCTGGCCACCCAGCGGTAGGTGCGCCCGTCGGCCGGCCGATTGGCATTGGCCGGTGCGATCACCATCAGGGTCTCGTCGCCTCGGCCCGGGATATACAGGCTATTGCCGTGCCAGTACTGGTCGCTCGCGAACGACCAGTAGTTGCCGCTACCCATTGCCGACGGCGGTTGCCCCTGCGCCGGACTGTTCGGATCCACCGAACAGCGCTGGTTTGGCTGTCCCGGTGTGGACACCTGCCAGCCGGACGTCGCATTGCCCTCGGTTCGCGCAAATGTGCCGCGCAGGTGAGGCAGGTCCAGCTCCCAGTCGATGAACAGGCCGGGCGCCCGAGCGCCCATCGGCGCGGTGCGATAGTCCACGCGATAGCGCCGCGTGAGGTTCACCGGCAACGCCGAGTCGCCAGGCAGGCTGATATCCGTGGTAACGAATTCCGTGGCTCCGGTGCTCAAGCCCGTACTGTCGCCGAACAGCGACGGCCCCAATGCGGCCACGCCGTTACGCTGCCGTATGAACTCGTCCGAATAGTCCTGCGCCGGCGTAACGGCCCGCTCGGCCAGTTCCTCGTCCGGCGTTGTTGCAGCAGTGACAAACGGCAAGACGCTCAATGCGACCGCGCTGAGCCAACGCGATACCTTGTACATTTGTTTCTCGCTACTTGGTCAACTACGCTGCCTGTATCAACAGGCGCCATAGGGGAGTCCGCACGCAGTGATTCCGATCTGCGCCGACGAACGCAGTAGGCCCCACTCACGGACACGCGAACGGATTTCACCGGAATGCGCCACGATACTGTACGTGCCGACGCTTTGTCGCGGCTCGTGTCGCGTATCTAGGCGCCGCCGTCCAGTTGCACCGCGAGTTCCGCCAGCCGCTGCGGCGTGCCGACATCGGTCCACTCGCCGCGGTGATGCAGGCCGGCAACGCGGCCGCGCGCGATTGCCGCGTACAGCAGCGGCGCGAGCTTGAAGCGCGGCGGGGTTTCGTCCGCTCCGGCCGCATCGCCGATGCAGGCGCGCCAGTCGTCGAGCAGGGCCGGGCGGTACAGGCCGACGCCGGCGAAGGTCAGCCTTGCGGTGGCCGTGGTGTCCGGGACCAGACGATCGCCGGCCAGCACGAAATCGCCGCGTGGATGGTGCGGCGGATTGTCGACCAGCACGAGGCAGGCGAGATCGTCGTCGCGCAACACCAGCTGCGCGAGATCGACGTCGCAGTGGATATCGCCGTTGAGCGCGAGGAACGGTCCGTCGCCGAGCAGCGGCAACGCGAGCCGCATGCCGCCGCCGGTTTCGAGCGGTTCCGCGCCTTCTTCGCTGTAGTGGATGCGCAGGCCCCAGTGCGCGCCGTCGCCGAGCGCGGCCGGGAACGCCTCGGCCAGCCACGAGGTGTTGATGACCACGTCGCGCACGCCGAAGGCGGCGAGACGCTCGAGATGCCGGTCGATCAGGCGCCTGTCGCCCGCGCGCAGCAATGGCTTGGGCGTGTTCGCGGTCAGCGGCTGCATGCGCTCGCCCTTGCCGGCGGCGAAGATCAGCGCCTTCATGCGCTGGTGGCCTCATCGCGGCGCAGGCGCAGGTCCGCGTCGCCGACGAAGCGCGTCAGCAGTGCGACGAAATCAGCGAGTTCCGCGTAGCGGCCGGCGACGTCGAGCACGTAGCGCAGCACCAGCGGAAGATCCTGCAGGTACTGCGGTTTGCCGTCGCGATAGCACAACCGGCAGAACAGGCCCAGCACCTTGATGTGGCGCTGCAGCCCGGTGAAATCGAACCAGCGCCGGAACAGCGCCGCATCGGCCGTGGTCCGGCCGGCGGCGACGAGGCGCAGCCGGTATGCCTCGACCCATGCCTCGACCCGCGACGGCGGCCACGCGATGTAGCAGTCGCGCAACAGCGAGGCGAGATCGTAGGTCAGCGGCCCGTGCAGCGCGCCCTGGAAATCGATGATGCCTGGCGACGGCGTCGCGATCATGAGATTGCGGCTGTGGAAGTCGCGGTGCACGAAGCAGTAGGGCTGCGCCTGCACCGCGTTGAGGATGCGGCGGAACGCGAGCTCGACGACATCCCACTCGATGCATTCCAGCGTGACGCCGAGATGGCGCTGCAACAGCCATTGCGGCAGGTATTCCAGCTCCATCTGCAGGCGCGCTTCGTCGTAGCGCTCGAGCACGTTGCCATCCAGGCGCGTCTGCATGACGAAGAGCGCATCGAGTGCGGCGCCGTAGAGCGCATCCGCGCTATGCGCATCCAGTGCGGGCAGGTAGGTGCGCGTACCCAGGTCCTCGATCAGCAGGAAGCCGCGTTCCACATCGGCCGCCTGCACGGCCGGCACATGCAGCCCGGCGGCGCCGAGCTGCGCGCCGATGTCCAGCCACGGCTGCACTGGCTCCAGCTCGGTGGGCGAGTCCATGACGATGACGCTTTCGCCGCCGCGCCGCACGCGCCAGTAGCTGCGGAAACTCGCGTCGGCAGAGGCGACCTGCAGGGACTGCGGATCAGCGCCGCAGGCGGCGACGAAGTCGCGCAGTGCGGCGTGGCGTTCGGTGTCGTTCATGGTGGTGGTCTCAGTGCGCCGGACCGTCCGCGACGGGACGCGCCTCGCCGATGTAGAGATCGATCGCGATGCGGTCGTTGCGCGAATAGGCCAGCCAGCGCCCGTCGGCGCTGAAGCTCAGCGCCGGCGCGAAGGTCGTCGGCGCATCGGCGAGCAGAGTCGTGACGCGGCCGCTGGTCAGGTCGTAACGCTGCACATAGCGCTTGCCGGCGTCGTCGCGTACGACGAATGCGAGCCCGCCACCGTGCAGTGCGACGTAGGTGTTGTCCGGCTGCAGGCCGCTGCCGGGTTCCAGCTTGTCCAGCACGACGCGGCACTCGCTGGCGTCCAGGCGGCACAGGCGCAGGCCCGGCTCCGCGGCGACGTCGACGACGAGGTGGCGTTCGTCACTCGTGAAATGTTCCACATTGGCATCCAGCAGCAGACGCGCGCCGCTGCCGTCCGCCGCCGCGCGCCAGAGCTGGTCGCGTTCGTTCTTGCGCCGCACGTAGAAGATCCAGCGGCCGTCTCCGCTGTACTGCGCATAGCGCGCGTCCTCGCCGAGCCCGGTCACGAGCTGGGCCTGGCGTGCGGCGAGGTCGTAGCGGTAGACCTCGCTGTGCTCGCTGCTGCAGGCATACGGCAGGCATTCGGTACCGTCGCTGCGGTTGAGGATCGCCGTCACGAGCAGGTGCGTGGCATCGGGATGCCAGTGGGGCCGGACCCAGCGCTGGCTCGTATCCAGCGCCAGGCGCTGTACGCCGGTGCCGTCGGGTCTGGCCAGGTAGAGCGCTTCGAGACCGTCCCGGTTGGACCCGAACGCGAGCCAGCGTCCGTCGGGCGAATAGGCAGGCTGGTTGTTGTAGCGTTGTGATGTCGTGATCGGTTCCGGTGGTTTGCGCGGGTCGCTCAGGTCGGCGTGCCACAGGTTGGCCTGGTAGTCGGCGATCTCGTAGATCAAAGCGCCGTCGCTGGCCACATCGGGATAACGCGCGCCGCGCGCGCCGAGGAATTCGAGTGCGCCGGTCGCCGCGTCCGCGCGGTACAGCGCGCGGTACCCGAACAGGTCGCCGGCCAGCACGAGCGCCATGTCGCCCGGCAGCCAGGCTGCCCCATAGATGAGACCGTTGGCCTCCACCAGCGCGCGCGCGCGCGCCGGTGCGGCGAGCGGCAGCAGCCAGATCCGCTGCAGGCTGTGCTGGCCGCGGGTGAAGACGAGCTGGCTGCCGTCGCCGGAAAAACGCGGGTTCTGGTCTGTCAGCGCCAGTTCGCCGGGATCGGTCAGCGTGCTGACCGTGCCACTGGCGCGGTCGAGCAGGGCCAGCCCGGTGCGGCCGGCCTCGCGCGCCTGCGCGAACACCACGCGGCGGCCATCCGGCGACGCATCGATGCGGCTGGTCGCCGGCGGCGGTGCGCACTCGCCGATTCGGCGCGACTGCCGCTCGATGAGTTTCTGCTCGCGCAACTCGCAGGTACTGGCGGTGTAGCGCACGAAGATGACGCTGCTGTCGTCGTCGACGAACACGGGCGACATGTCCCAGGCTTCGCCGTCGCTGAGCAGGTGGCGCGACTGGCCGTCGCGCGAGGCGACCCAGATATGCGCACGGTCGAGCTCGGCGTCGGACGTGGACCACGCGACCCAGCGGCCGTCGCGCGAAAACCTGGCGCTCTGGTCGAAACCGGGTTCGATCGCGAGCGGCCGCGCGCGATCGACGCGGGCGCGCAGGTCAGCCGCTTCCTGTTCCGCGCCCGGCGGCTGCGGCAGGGTCAGCGCGAGCACCGCGACCAGCGCGACCATGACGACGCCGACCACGATGCCGGCGATCTGCGTGCGCCGGCGCACGCGTGGGTCGGCCAGTGGCAGGCCGCTCGCGTCGAGCCGCGCGGTCGTGCGCGACAGCGCTTGCGCGACCGCCGGCGTTGCGACGGTGGTGCTGTCGATCCGCGGCAGGGCGATCAGGCGGTAGCCGAGCTTGGGCACGGTTTCGATGTAGCGCGGCGCGCGCGGGTCGTCGGCGAGCAACTGGCGCAGTTCGGCGATCGCGCGCGACAGTGCCTCGTCGTTGACGTAGCGGCCTTCCCAGACGTCCTCGATGAGCTGCTCGCGGCGCAGCACCGTGCCCGGCTCGCGCGCCAGGCGCAGCAGCAACTGCATCTGGCGCGGCTGCAGCCGCACGCGGCCGGCTTCGGCGATGAGCTCGTGATTGCCTGCATCGACCAGCCAGTCGCCAAGGCGGAAGCGCTGGGCCGGGGTCGGTTCGCCAGCCGGAAGGGGAGCGGAATTCATGCGCAAGCAGTTGATTTGAATACACCGGGGTTTTGCGCAGCTAACGCGAAGCTGTTGCGCAGGACCGGGGAGGTGGCTCTCGTTGACCCTGCGGCCTCACGTTGACGCAAGGAGATTACGCATGAGCCGCAAGTCAAATTGGTGGGCACGTTGTTCGGTCCTGTTCTCACTGTCCTTTTCCCTGCATGCCGCTCAGGCGGCGTCCTGCGACGACGTCCGCGTCCTCGTCAGCGGCTATTACAGCAATGTGCATGTCTATGATGCCTGCACGGGCGCTTTCCTGCGCAACCTCGACGACAGCGGCCGCATCCAGGGCGCGCAGGCCGTCAAGATCGGGCCGGACGGAAAACTCTGGGTGGTCAGCGAGGAAGCCGACACCCTGCTGCGCTACGACGCGGAGACGCTGGATTTCATCGACACCTTTGCGCGCCTGCCGCTGGACTGGGGTCTGACGGGCGTCGCGTTCAGCGACGGCAGTGCCTACCTGTCGAGCTACGCGACCAGCGCGCTGCGCGAGTACGACATCGCCACGGGTGTTCCGGAAAGCCTGCCGCTGGCCGGCATCACGGTGCTCAAGGGGCCGGACAACGGCATGATGGACGCGCCCGACGGCAAGATCTACGTGCCCGGTTACGACAGCAACAATGTCGTGCGCTTCGACCCGCAGTCGCGCCAGTATTCCCAGTTCGCCGGTGTGCGCGACAACGGCCTGCGCTCCGCCCGCGGCCTGCTGCTCAATCCCGCCGGCGACAAGCTCTACGTGACCGGTGAGCGATCCAATCAGATCCTGCGCTACAACTTCCCCGGCGGCGGTCTCGACAAGGTCATCAGTGCGTCGATCAGCTCGCCGACCGGGATGGCCTGGCATCCCGACGGCAGCCTGCTCGTCGCGGGCAACGGCGCGCGCGGTGTCGGCGTGCTCAAGATCGACGGTGAGAGCGGCGAGGAGAAGTCGCTGCTGATCCCGGTGGGCTCCGGTGGTCTGTCGGGTCCTACCTATGTCGCCGTCATTCCGAAGGGCCAGGTCGGCAGCGAAACGCCCAATCCCGCGACCATCGGTTCGCAGTACTGGCTCACCGCCCTGGGCCGTCTGGTCGGCACCCGCGTGGAACTCGAAGCCAACACTGCGCTGGGTGCGGCGTTCGGTGCCGCGTTCAATCCGGCTGCGGTGCAGAAGCCGCGCTGGGGCACGATCCAGATCAATTTCCTGAGCTGCGTCGAAGCCGAGCTGACCTGGCAGTCCAGCGGTGAGAACAGCGCCCGCTTCGGCAGCGGCGGCTACCGCATCGAACGCATGCTGACGACGCCGGCCGTGACCGCATGCCAGAGCACGGGAATTGCCGGCGCCCCGAACACCAACTGGATCCAGGGCGCCTGGTACGGCGGTCCCTCCCGCGACGGAGAGGGGTTCATGCTCGACACCGACGGCGCGGGTCTGGTGTTCCTGACATGGTTCACCTACCGCCCGGCGCAATAGCGCGACGTCGATCCGACCTGACTCGGATCGCTTGCGCCCGGCTTCTGGCCGGGCGCTCTTTTTGTTCAGAGATTCCTTGATGCCGGATTTCAATCCCAGCGATCGTCCCGCGTGAATACCGCGCCGTCCTCGACGCGCACCGGGAACTTCGCGATCGGCTCGTAGGCCGGGGGGCACAGCACGGCGCCGGTGCGCAGGTCGAAGCGCGCGCCGTGGCGCACACATTCGATTTCGAAGCCGTCGAGCGGACCGCCGGCGAGTTCGCCGCCGTCGTGGGTGCAGATGTCCTCGACCGCGTACAAGTCACCGTCGATATTGAACACCGCGATCGCGACGTCACCGTCCCAGGCGACCTGGAATTCACCCGGCAGCAGCTCGGCCGTGGCGCAGACGCGGATCCAGGCGGCGCTCACGGCTGCGTCGCCCCGAAGGTCATTGTGCTCACAGCGCTTTGGCCAGCACTTCGAACTGCAGGTCGTCGCGCGTCGGAATGCCGAAGCGCTCGTCGCCGTACGGAAACGGCTTGAGCACGCCGGTGCGCACATAGCGGCGGCGTTCGTACCAGGCGATCAGGCTCTCGCGCACCGTGATCACGGTCATCTGCATCTCGTCGCAATTCCATTCCACCTTGGCGATACGCTCGGCTTCAGCCAGCACCTGCTTGCCGACGCCGCCGCCCTGCAGCCGCGGGTCGACCGCGAACATGCCGAAATAGCCGATGTTGCGGCCGTCCTGTTGCAGGCGCTCGATGTGGCAGCAGCACAGCAGTCCGCCGTCGCGCTCGGCCAGCACGATGCGGCTATAGCCGCGCGCGACGAGAGCGGCGACGGAATCCGCGTCGGTGCGCTGGCCTTCGAGGAAATCGGCCTCGGTAGTCCAGCCCTGCTTGCTCACGTCGCCGCGGTAGGCGGACTCGACGAGCGCGACGATGGCCGGTATGTCCGCCGTGACCGCGGCGCGGAAGGTGATCGGAGCGTCGGCGACGGCATTCATGCGGAGTCCTTTTCGGTAGTCGTACGGGTTTCGCCGGCCAGCGCGGCGGCCAGCGTCGCCCAGGGCAGCAGGGCGCATTTGCGCCGCGCAGGATAGCGCGTGAGTTCCGATAGCGCGGCGAGATCGCCCAGATCCGGCGTGACATCGTCGAGCAGCCCCGCGCCCACACCCTCGACGCCGACCAGCGCGGCAAAGGCCTGCTGCAGCGCGGCGATTTCCGGCGGTGTCATTCCGATCACGCGCTCGCCGAGCAGCGAGGCCGTGGCCGTCGCGATGGCGCAGCATTCGCCGCGGAAAGCGTACTCGGTGATGCGGCCCTCGTGCAGGCGCAGTTCCACATGCAGCGAATCCCCGCAGAGCGCGTTGACGCCATCGCAGGCGTGGGTCGGCTGCTCGAGCGCACCGTGGCGGCGCGGTGCGCGATGATGGTCGAGCACGATGTCGCGGTAGAGCGCGTTCACGGTCAGGCCAGCAGACGGCGCACTTTGTCCAGCGCGCGCACGAACGCATCGACCTCGTCGCGCGTGTTGTAGAACGATAGCGACGCGCGTGCGGTCGCCGGCACGCCGAAGAACTGCATCAGCGGATGCGCGCAGTGATGGCCCGACCGCACCGCCACGCCTTCGTGGTCGAGCAGCGTGGCGACATCGTGCGCATGCACACCGTCGATCAGGAACGACAGCACGGCTGCTTTATGCGGCGCGCGGCCGAACAGGCGCAGGCCGGGCACGCTGTCCAGCGCCGCGGTCGCGTAGGCGAGCAGCTCCGCCTCGTAGGCCTGGATGCGGTCGAGCCCGACGCTCTCGACATAGTCGATCGCGGCACCCAGACCAATGAAGCCGGCGATGTTCGGCGTGCCCGCTTCGAACTTGTGCGGCGGATCGGCGAACACGGTGCCGTCGAAGCTGACCGTGCGGATCATCTCGCCGCCACCGAAGAACGGCGGCATGGCCTGCAGATGCTCGCGCCGCGCCCACAGCGCGCCGGTGCCGGTGGGGCCGAACAGCTTGTGTCCGGTCATGGCATAGAAATCGCAGCCCAGCGCCTGCAGGTCGACGCGCTGGTGCGGGCAGGCCTGCGAGCCGTCCACCAGCAGCGGAATGCCGCGCGCGCGGCAGAGCTTTGCGATCTGCGCGACCGGGTTGATGGTACCGATCACGTTGGACACATGGGCGACCGCGGCGAGCTTGACCGCTGGTGTCAGCAGCGCTTCGAAACGCTCGAGATCGAGCACGCCGTTCGCGTCGATGGGCGCCGCCTTGACTGTCGCGCCGGTGCGGCCGGCCACGAGCTGCCACGGCACGATGTTGGCGTGGTGCTCCATCTGCGTGACGAGGATTTCGTCGCCGGCCGCCAGGCGCGGCAGCGCGAAGCTGTAGGCGACGAGATTGATCGCCTGGGTCGTGCCGCTCGTGAGGACGAGCTGGTCGCGATTGGCGTTGAGGAACATCGCGAGTTTGCTGCGCGCGCCTTCGTAGGCTGCCGTCGCCTGTTCGCCGAGCGTATGCACGGCGCGCGCGACGTTGGCGTTGTAGGTGCGGTAGTAGCCATCGACCGCATCGATGACCGACTGCGGCTTTTGTGCCGTGTTCGCGTTGTCGAAATAGATCAGCGGCTTGTCGTCGTGTACGCGGCGCGAAAGCAGCGGGAAGTCGGCGCGGTAGCGCAGTGGATCGAAAGGTTCGCTCATGCGGACACCTGCGGCAGGCGCGCGCTGAGCAGCGCGTCCAGCTGCTCGCGCAGGGCGCCGTCTTCAACCCCGTCCAGCACCACGCGGCAGAACGCGAGTGTCAGCAGCGTGCGCGCCTCGATTTCGGGCACGCCGCGCGAGCGCAGGTAGAACAGCGCCGCGTCGTCGAGCTGGCCGACGGTCGCGCCGTGGCTGGCCTGCACCTCGTCGGCGTGGATTTCGAGCACGGGCTGGGTGTCGATCTCCGCGTGCGGCGACAGCAGCAGGTTCTTGTTCGACAGCTGCGCCGCGGTGCCATCGGCGCCGGCGCGGATGCGAATGCCGCCATGGAACACGACACGGCCGCGATCGGCGCCGAGGCCGCGCCAGTTCAGTTCGCAGGCGGTGTCGCGTGCAATGTGTTCGATGTTCAGGCGCGTGTCGACATGACGGCGGCCGTCGGCGAACAGCACACCGGCGGCATGGACGCGCGCGCCGTTGCCCTGCAGCGCGACGTTGAGTTCGTGCCGCGACAGGGCGGCGCCGAGCTCGAGGTCGATGCGGCGATAGTCGGCCGCGCTGCCGAGCACCGCGTCGGTACGCGTCACCAGCGTCGCCGTCGCGGCTTCGTTCTGCACGCGAACGTGGTCGAGCCGCGCGTCGCGGCGCAGGTGTACGTGCGCGAGGCTGTTGACGAGATGGGTCTGCGCCGACGCGGCGAGCTGGTATTCGCAGACCGTCAGACGCGCGCCTTCGCCGAGTTCGATGAGATGACGCAGGTGGATCGCCGCGTCGCCGCTGCTGGTGGCGCCGAGCATCACCAGTGCGATCGGCGTGGGGCAATGCACGCCGTCGGCGACGCGCAGCAGCAGGCCATCGAGCGCGAACGCCGCGTTGAGCCGGGCGAAGGTCTCGTCGGCTGCGTCGAAGCGGCGCGCGAGGAAATCCACGTCGCGCGCATCACCATGTGCGAGCGCCTGCGCGAGCGTGGTCATTTCCACACCGTCGGGTATGCCGTCGAGCAGCGAAAGCGATGGCGAGAACGTGCCGTTGACGAAAACCAGTCGCGGTCCCGGGATCGATGCAACCGCGTCCGCATCGGCCTGCGTCGCCGTGGGCAGCGGCGAGAACGCACGCCGCTCGAGCGCGCGCAGCGAGGTATGCCTCCAGCGTTCCGCGCGTGCGCCGGGCAGTCCGTCGGCCAGCGCGGCGGCGAGCTGCGCGCGGCGCGACGCGCCCAGTCCGCCCGCATCGAGCTGCGCAATCGGCAGCCCGGCGAATCCGCGTTCCAGTTCCTGCAGCAGCGGTGCACTCATGCGGGGCTGCGCTCCGGCACGCGGCGCTCGTCGAGCCAGGCATAGCCCTGCCGCTCGAGCTTGTGCGCAAGCGTCTTGTCGCCGCTCTCGACGATGCGGCCCTCGGCCAGCACGTGCACGTAGTCGGGCACGATGTAGTCGAGCAGACGTTGGTAGTGCGTAATCACGACGAAGGCGCGCTGCGCGCTGCGCATGTGGTTGACGCCTTCGGCGACCATCTTCAGCGCGTCGATGTCCAGGCCCGAATCGGTTTCGTCGAGGATCGCCAGGCGCGGTTCCAGCAGCGCCATCTGGAAGATCTCGTTGCGCTTCTTCTCGCCGCCGGAGAAGCCCGCGTTGACCGCGCGATGCAGCAGATCATCGGAGATGTGCAGCACGCGCAGTTTCTCGCGCACGAGCTTGAGGAACTGCATCGAATCCAGCTCCGGCTCGCCGCGGTACCGGCGCTGCGCGTTCAGCGCGGCCTTGAGGAAATACGTGTTGTTGACGCCCGGAATCTCTACCGGGTACTGGAACGCGAGGAACAGCCCGACCGCGGCGCGTTCCTCGGGTTCGAGCTGCAGCAGGTCCTGGTCGCCGAAGTCGACCGTGCCGGCGGTGATCTCATAGCCTTCGCGGCCCGCGAGCACGTTGCCCAGCGTCGACTTGCCGGCGCCGTTCGGCCCCATGATCGCGTGCACTTCGCCGGGCTTCACGTCGAGGCTGAGCCCTTTGAGGATTTCCTTGCCGGCGATGCGGACGTGGAGGTTTTCGATTTTGAGCATTGCGCGAGGTCTGCAGAAAGGGAACGAGAAAGAGCGGCGTCAGTTCTGACGCTTCAGCATGCCGCCGCCGAAATAGATCCGCCGCGGCGCGGGTCCGGCGCTGCCGTCGTCGTAGGGAAAGCTCGAATAGCGCTGCTCGGCACCGGCCGCGGTCGTCAGGATCAGCGCGTTGTCGTCGAAGCGGTAGCGTCCCTGTTGCTCGCCGCTGGATCCGACCCTGCCGGCCTCCGTGCCGGTCGCGACGCTTCCGATCGTCGACAGCGAATAGCTGCCGTCGCCGCGCAAGGTCAGGGTCGAGGCGGACATGACCGCGCCACCGCCGACGCTCGCCCCGCCGGCGTAGACGCCGTCGATGCGCGTATTGCTGGCGAAGGTCTCGACGGGACAGAACGAACCGGCATCCCAGCCGAAGCAGCCGCCGTCGCCGCGTTCGTACGTGCTGCTGACCGGCTTGCCGTCGAAGCTCATGACGAGATTGCCGCCGTCGAGCCGGTAGCTGCCGACGTCGTGCGGGCGCTGCTTGCGCTCGCGCTCGATCTCGTCGGTGCCGGCGGTCGGGTTGCGTACGACCGTGCCGTCAGCGAAGCGATAGGCCTCCAGCGTCAGGGTGCCGACCGAAAACCGTGTCATCAGGTAGAGCCCATGCGGCCCGTCGGCGCGGGCGCCGCAGGCTGACAGCAACAGCAGGACCAGCGTCAGCATCACGATGCGCATCACACACACTCCGTATCGACTGGCGACGATTCGCCGTTCACTGCACGCACGGAAACGGCAGTCCTGCGCTCATTGCGCTGTACGGCGCTCAACCCACCGCCCCTTCGAGCGACACTTCCAGCAGCTTCTTGGCCTCCACCGCGAATTCCATCGGCAGTTCCTTGAACACCTGCTTGCAGAAGCCGTCGACGATCATCGACACGGCGTCTTCCTGGTCGAGTCCGCGCGAGCGGCAGTAGAACAGCTGGTCGTCGGAGATCTTCGACGTGGTGGCCTCGTGCTCGACGATCGCGCTGGGATGCTTGACCTCGATATACGGGAAGGTGTGCGCGCCGCATTTCTTGCCGATCAGCAGCGAATCGCACTGGGTGTAGTTGCGCGCGCCCTCGGCGCTCTTTTCCACCTTGACGAGGCCGCGGTAGCTGTTCTGGCCGCGCCCGGCGCTGATGCCCTTGGCGATGATCTTCGACTTGGTGTTCCGGCCGATGTGGATCATCTTGGTGCCGGTGTCGGCCTGCTGCGCGTGGTGGGTCAGCGCGACCGAATAGAACTCGCCGGTGGAATCGTCGCCGCGCAGGATGCAGCTCGGGTATTTCCAGGTGATCGCCGAACCGGTCTCGACCTGGGTCCAGGAAATCTTCGAACGTGCGCCGCGGCAGTCGCCGCGCTTGGTCACGAAGTTGTAGATGCCGCCGACGCCGTTCTCGTCGCCCGGATACCAGTTCTGCACCGTCGAATACTTGATCTGCGCATCGTCGAGCGCGACCAGTTCCACCACCGCCGCATGCAGCTGGTTCTCGTCGCGTTGCGGAGCGGTGCAGCCTTCGAGGTAACTGACGTAGCTGCCTTCCTCGGCGACGATCAGGGTGCGTTCGAACTGGCCCGTGTTCAGCGCGTTGATGCGGAAGTAGGTGCTCAGCTCCATCGGGCAGCGCACGCCCTTGGGAATGAAGACGAACGAACCGTCGGAGAACACCGCGCAGTTCAGCGCGGCGAAGTAGTTGTCGGCGACCGGCACGACCGAGCCGAGGTATTGCTTCACCAGGTCCGGATGTTCCTGGATCGCCTCGGACATGGAGCAGAAGATCACGCCCGCTTCGGCCAGCTCCTTGCGGAACGTGGTGCCGACCGAGACCGAATCGAACACCGCGTCGACCGCGACACCGGCGAGCCTGGCGCGCTCATGCAGCGGCACGCCGAGCTTGTCGTAGGTCTCGAGCAGCTTCGGATCGACGTCGGCCAGCGACTTGGGCCGCTCCTTGGGCGCGGCGTAGTAGCTGACGGACTGGAAATCGATCGCCGCGATGCGCAGCTGCGCCCAGTCCGGCATCGGCATCGTCAGCCAATGGCGATAGGCCTTGAGGCGCCAGTCGGTCATCCACTGCGGCTCGTTCTTCTTGGCCGAGATCTGGCGCACCACGTCCTCGGACAGGCCGGGCGGCAGGTATTCGGTTTCGATATCCGTCACGAAGCCGGCTTCGTAGCGCCGGTTGAGTGCAGTGACGATCTCGTCGTTGCGTTCGGTTGCCATGGGCTGCCTACTGATTTCGCTTTTCATACCAGCGCGACACGCAGCGGCGTCGGTATCGGCCGCTTTGGTCCTGGAGGTTTCATCATGTCAGCCAGCGTCACGCTGGCCAGGGCGTCGGCGATCGCCTGGTTGATGCGCTGCCAGTTGCCGCGCACGCCGCAGTGGCTTTCGTGATCGCACAGGCCGCTGTGGACGCTGCACTCGGTCATGCCGATCGGCCCTTCCATCGCCACGACGATCTCGGCGACCGAAATCGCGGCCGGCGTGCGGGCGATGCGGTAGCCGCCGTTGACGCCGCGGAACGACTCGACGAGTCCGGCGTGCACCAGCTGCTTGAGCAGCTTGGACACGGTCGGGATCTCCAGTCGCGCCCGCTCGGCCAGCACCTGCGCGCTGAGCACGTCGCTGCCGGCCTCGGCGAGAACGGTCATGACGACGGTCGCGTAATCAGTGAGCTTGCTGACGCGGAGCATGGGAGGACGCCGCTAAAGTAGACCGAAATGGTACGGTTTTAAGCGCGCGGCGGCAATGACGCATCGCCGGGGTCCGGTGCGGTGCGCGATACGGCTTTCGATTCCGGAGCCCCCTTAAGTGAAGGGGGTGAGGAGTGATCGTTCAGGACCGCAGGTTCTGATCGCTCTGAACGCCCGACGGGCCGGACCGGCCAAATGCCTGCGCAGCAGGCATTTGGCGGGGTTGTGGAGATCTGGTGCTGAGTACAGGCGCGGCAGTGCCAGAGTCTCGCCCAGGCTTCGAATTGAGACTGATTCTCATTTGTGCTGTAATCGCCGCTCTTGCGCCAACCGGCGCTCCCGCGTCGCGAGCAGTCCCGATTTCCATGGCCAACGATCCGCAACGCCGCGCCGGGTGGTTGAAGACGCTGCATCAATGGCATTGGATTTCGTCGGCGGCCTGTCTGATCGGGCTGATCCTGTTCGCGTTCACCGGCATCACGCTCAACCATGCCAGCCAGATCAGCGCCGAACCGGTAGTGCTGAACCGGCAGGCGGAAATTCCGGCAGCCCTGCGCGCGTCGCTGTCCGCGCGCGGACTGGAAGGCAAGCAGCCGGTCGATGCCGAGCTCGCGCGCTGGTTCGCGCAGGCGCTGGACCTTCGTATAGGTGCGGCCGAGGCCGAATGGAGTGCGAGCGAAATCTATATCTCGCTGCCGCGGCCGGGTGGCGACGCCTGGGCCAGCGTGGATCTGGCCAGTGGCGCGGTCGAATACGAGCGCACCGACCGCGGCTGGATCGCCTGGCTCAACGACCTGCACAAGGGGCGCAACACCGGCCCGGTGTGGACCTGGTTCATCGACATCTTCGCCGTGGCCTGCCTCGTGTTCGCGATCACCGGTCTGTTCCTGCTGCAGCTGCATGCGCCGCGCCGGCCGGCGACCTGGCCGATGGTCGTGCTGGGTGTTGCGGTTCCTGTCGTACTGATACTTCTGTTCATCCATTGATGGAGTGCCCATGCGTGTGCAACTGAAGCTTTCCTGCGCGCTCAGCGCGCTTCTCGCCGGCAGTGCGGCCGCGGCTGATCTGAACGTCGGCGTGGAAGTACCGAACCTCAGCGTGGCCGAGTACCACCGGCCTTACGTGGCGGTCTGGGTCGAGCGCCCGGACAACAGCGTGGCGGCCAACCTCGCGGTCTGGTACCAGCAGAAGGGCGGCAAGGACGCGGCGACCGGCAAACAGGAGCACGGCACCAAGTGGCTGGCCGACCTGCGCCAGTGGTGGCGCCGCAGCGGCCGCAGCAGCACGCTGCCGATCGACGGCGTCAGCGGCGCGACGCGTCCGGCCGGCGTGCACAAGCTCAGCTTCAATGACAAGCAGCCCCAGCTCGCGGACCTCAAGCCCGGCAAGTACGCCCTCGTCGTCGAGGCCGCGCGCGAAGTCGGCGGCCGCGAGCTCGTGCGCATTCCGTTCGACTGGCCGCCGGCCAAGGCTTTCCACGGCGATACCAAGGGCGAATTGGAGCTCGGGAATATTTCGTTGGACCTGGCGCCATAGGCATTTCCAGCCTGATGTCGCGCAGCCGATCCGAGGCAAGAACGCCAAAGCCCTCCCCTTCAAGGGGAGGGTTGGGTGGGGATGGTGTGATGTTGCGTCGAACCGCAACAGAGCCATCACCCAGTCTCGAACGTGTCTGGTGTCAACCCCGTTTTAGTCACTCAAGCCGAACCCATCCCCACCCAACCCGCCCGCCCTTTGGGCGTTCAGGACGATGAGAACCTGCGGTTCCAAACCATCGCCCTTCTCCCCCTTGAAGGGGAGGGCTTGAGCGGTTGAATTTTTCCGCGCTTCTTCAATTCGGAGAACACCCCATGAAAGCTCTGCGTCCCGTCGTTGCCGCCGCACTCGTCCTGTTCGCCGCCAGTGCGGCACAGGCCCACAAATCCTGGTTGCTGCCGTCGGCCACCGTGCTGACCGCTGACCAGTGGATCACCGTGGATGCGGCGGTCTCCAACGACCTGTTCTATTTCAACCACGTGCCGATCCGCCTCGACAATCTCGAGATCACCGCGCCCGACGGCAGCGCCGTGAAGCCGGAGAACCCGTTCACCGGCAAGTTCCGTTCGAGCTTCGACCTGCACCTGGACAAGCCAGGCACCTACAAGATGGCCCTGGTCAACAACGGCGTGTTTGCGAGCTATGAACTCAACGGCGAGAAGAAGCGCTGGCGCGGCAAGCCGGACGACATGGCCAAGGACATCCCGGCCGACGCGAAAAATGTGGAAATCACCCAGTCGGCGGGACGCATCGAAACCTTTGCTACCGCCGGCGCGCCGAACGACACCGCGCTCAAGGCGACAGGCAAAGGCCTGGAGATGACGCCGGTCACGCATCCGAACGACCTGTTCGCGGGCGAGACGGCCAAGTTCCGCTTCACGCTCGACGGCAAGCCGGCCGTCGACCTCGCCGTCGAGGTCGTTCCGGGCGGCAGCCGCTGGCGCAACGCGCAGAACGAGATCGCGCTGAAGACCGACAAGAACGGCGAAATCAGCGTGACCTGGCCGGCCGCAGGCATGTACTGGCTGGAAACCTCGCTGCAGGACAAGAACGCGACCGTGCCGAAAGCGACGTCGCGACGCGCGAGCTATGTCGCGACCTTCGAGGTGCTGGCGCAGTAGGCGTGTCGCGCGATTTTCGCATCGCGGCAAGGGGAAGTGCCGGTCTTTTCGCGTGCGAGAGCACGCCGGCTTGCTGCGCGCCGCGACGCGGGGCGGTTCCTGTCACCGGGCGATGCCTGTCCACGCCTTTCGCAGAGCGGTGCTTGTCTATTCCTTTCGCGGAGCGGTGCTTGTCTATTCCTTTCGCGGAGCGGTGCTTGTCTATTCCTTTCGCGGAGCGGTGCTTGTCTATTCCTTTCGCAGAGCGAAAGGCATGAACCTCGCCATGCTCGCGCGCCGGGTTCTGCCGCGCCGCGTGCTGCGCTGGCCGGTGCGCGCGTGGAGCGGCGACAGCATGGGCACGCACTGGTCGGTGAAGGTCTGCGCGCGACGCCGGCCCGACGCGGCCGTCGTGCGTGCGGCGATCGAGGCGGAACTCGACCGCGTCGATCGGCAGATGAGTACCTGGCGCGCCGATTCGGACCTGAGCCGTTACAACACCGCGGCTGGGCCGGTCTGGGTGGAACTGCCGGACGATTGCTATCGCGTCGTCACTACGGCGCTCGCGGTCGCGCGGGAGACTGGCGGCGCCTACGACCCGACGGTGGGGCGTCTCGTCAATCTCTGGGGTTTCGGTCCCGACGGTACGCGCGAGTCACCACCGCCAGCGGCGGCGATCGAACGCGCGCGCGCCGATTGTGGCTGGCAACGCCTGCGCTGCGACGACGCGCGACACGCGGTGTGGCAGCCCGGCGGCGTATTTCTCGACCTCTCCGCGATTGCCAAAGGCTTCGCCGTCGACCAGGTCTGCGCGAGCCTGGAGCGCCATGGCATCCACGACTATCTCGTCGAGGTCGGCGGCGAGCTGCGCGCACGCGGCTTTCGAGGCGATGGGCGGCCGTGGTATGTCGCGATCGAATCGCCCGAGAAACAAGCCGAGATGCCGCTGATCGGCGTGCTGCGCGACGGTGCGATCGCCACCTCGGGCGACTACCTGCGCTATTTCGAAACTGCCGGCCAGCGCTATTCTCACACCATCGATCCGCGCACCGCCGAGCCGGTCAGCCACGCGCTCGCCGCGGTCAGCGTGCTGCACGACGAGACCATGCTCGCCGACGCCTACGCGACCGCGTTCAGCGTGCTCGGCGCCGACGACGGTCTTGCATTCGCGCAGCGCCACGGCATCGCCGCGCGCTTCGTGAGTCGCGCGGCGCAGGGGCTGGCCACGGTGGAGTCGAGCGCGTTCGCGCGCTTCCGCTACGCATGAGCCGGCACGCATGAGAGACAAGCCGCGGCTCATTTCGCGCAGCGTGATCGGCAATGCCGCGGTGCTGCTCGCGCTGGTGGTCATTGCCGTGGTGTTCGCGTACTGGCAGCGCGTGCCGCTGGCCTGGACCGATCCGGCACCGGCGCGTCTGGCCGGCGCGGCCGTCGTCGTCGTCGTGTTCGTCGCGTTCTGCCTCGCACTGCGCTGGCGGCGCCGCGTGCGCGCGGCGCGCCTGCAGGTGGCCGAGGTCGCCGTGGCCGATCCGGTCCTGGTCGCCTATGCGAGCCAGACCGGCACGGCCGAAGATCTCGCGCGGCGCACCCTGCGTACGCTGGACGACGCGGGATGTGCGGCGAGGCTCGTCGCGTTCGATGCCATCGATGCAGCCCTGCTGCGCGCGACGCGGCGCGCGCTGTTCATCGTCAGCACCTACGGCGAGGGCGACCCGCCCGACATGGCCGCGGGCTTCGCGCGCCGCCTGCTCGCGCACAAGCTCGCATTGCCTCAGTTGCGCTACGGCGTGCTCGCGCTCGGCGACAGTGAATACGTCAATTTCTGCGGTTTCGGCCGAAGCGTCGATACCTGGCTGCGCCAGCAGGGGGCGCAGGCGCTGTTCGACCGTATCGATGTGGACAATGCGGAACCCGGCGCGCTGCGCCACTGGCAGCATCAGATCGGCGTGCTCGCCGGCCGCACTGACGAGCCCGACTGGACCGCGCCGCGCTATTCGCGCTGGCAACTGGCTGCGCGGCGCCAGCTCAATCCCGGCAGCGTCGGCGGCGCGTGCTTCCTGCTGTCGCTGCAGGCGCCGCAGGGCGACACGCCGGACTGGTCCGCCGGCGACGTGGCCGAGATCGGACCGCGTCATGGACCCGAAGCGGTGGCGGCGCAGTTGCGGCGCTGCGGCCTCGACGGTGAACGCCTGCTCGACGGCGGTGAAAGCGTGGCCGAATTCCTCGCCCGGCATCAGTGGCCCGAAACGGCGCCGGCCGCCGGCGATGCGGGCAACGACTGGCTCGCCTCGCTCAAGCCGCTGCCGCACCGCGAATACTCGATCGCGTCCATACCGCAGGACGGCCGCCTCGATCTGCTGGTGCGCCAGTGGCGCCGCGACGACGGCAGCCTCGGCCTGGGCTCGGGCTGGCTGACCGCGCATGCGACGGTCGGCGCGACCGTCGACCTGCGCCTGCGCAGTAACAGTCAGTTCCATCTGCCGCCGCAGCCCTGCCCGCTGATCCTGATCGGCAACGGCACCGGCATCGCCGGCCTGCGCGCGCTGCTCAAGGCGCGCGCGAACCGCGGCCAGCGACGCAACTGGCTGCTGTTCGGCGAGCGCCAGCGCGACCGCGATTTCTTTTTCGCCGAGGACATCGAGGCCTGGCAACGCAGTGGCGTGCTCGAACGCGTCGACCTCGCGTTCTCGCGCGATCAGGCCGAACGCATCTACGTGCAGCAGCGTGTCGGCGAGACCGCCGCGACGCTGCGCGAGTGGGTCGCCGCCGGTGCCTGCATCTACGTCTGTGGCAGCCTGCAGGGCATGGCACCGGCCGTCGACGCGGAACTGCGTGCGGCGCTCGGCGCGCAGGCGGTGGATACGCTGGCGGAGCAGGGGCGATATCGGCGTGATGTGTATTGACTGCGGGCTGCGTGGTTGGCCCTGGCTCGGCGAGCGATCAGGCCGCATGGACCACGCTCAATTTCATGCGTGATGCGCATCAGTGAGCAAAGTCGAGCGGTGCACAAAGTAAGTCGCCATCCCCGCCCAGACCTACGAACCGTTGGGCGTTCAGGACGATGAGAACCTCCGGCTCTGAGCGATCGTCCATCACCCTCTTGAAGGCGAGGGCCTTGTCATTGCCATCCGTCGAACCACGGCTGGCATCACGAGGTTTCGCCGATCGTTTGTCTTCCCCTTGACGCGGAAGGCGCGGACGGTGTTGCGTCGACCGTCATCGCCTGCTCACGGACGTGCCGTTGACCAGGCCGGTCACAGGGATGATCGCCCGCACCGAGGCCCGTTGCGGCGAGTACGCCGTGCGCGCGACTGCGGCCGGCTCGGACGCCGCGAGCGCATCGCCGCGCGAACAGCTGGCGCGGTCCTGCGTCAGCCGGCTGTAGCGCACGTTGGCCGCTCCCGCTCGCGTCGCGCCAGACAGCGGCGCGCTGCACGACGTACTGCCATCGCTGACCACGATGTTGCCGACCGACAAACTTGATACGGACGCAGACACTACCGATAGGTGTGTTGCGAATCATTCTTATTTACTGTTAACCTTTCGTTGATGGCCGGTAACCCGCAGCGCCGCAAGGCCCGCGCGACCCGGTTCGCCAGGGGAATTCGCTTCCACCTCGCCAAACAACAACGCGGGCGCGCCGCTGCGCGCCGGCAGACCCGATCGCATTGCTGAAGGACCCAGGGAACTACCATGTCGAACTCCTCGTATATCCGTTCCGCCGCAGCCACCCCGCCGCGCCTGCTGACCACCGCGCTGGGCCTGGCACTGGCCACGGCCGCACCGCATGCGTTCGCCGAAACCGCGATGGCCGCTGCGACGGCGACCGATGCGGCCAGCGTGCAGACGCCGGACGGCGCCGACGGCCGCCGCGGCCGTGACGAGACCAAGCTCGACGCGGTCGACGTGCATGGCATGGCGCTGAAAGAGGCGTCGTCGCCGAAATACACCGCGCCGCTGCGCGACACGCCGCAGTCGATCGAAGTCGTGCCGCAGGAAGTGATGACCGGCCAGAACCTGCTGTCGTTGCGCGACGTGCTGTCCACGCTGCCGGGCATCACGTTCGGTGCCGGCGAAGGCGGCGGCGGTTTCGGTGACAGCATCAACTTGCGCGGGTTCTCCGCGAACAACGACATCCAGGTCGACGGCGTGCGAGACAGCGCGCAGTACTCGCGCACCGACACCTTCAACCTCGAACAGATCGAAGTCATCAACGGGGCCAACTCGGTGTACTCGGGCGCGGGCTCGGTCGGCGGCACGATCAACCTCGTGTCCAAGGCCGCGCGCGAAGGCGATTTCACCAATCTCGGCGCCGGCGTCGGCACCGACTCCTACGGCCGCGTCACGCTCGACACCAACCAGATGATCGGCGACAGCACCGCCGTGCGCGTCAACGTCATGGGCCATCGCAACGACGTGCCGGGGCGCGATGTCGAGGAAATGAAACGCTGGGGCTTCGCCCCGTCGATCGCCTTTGGCCTCGGCACCGACACCACGCTGACGCTGAGCTACCTGCACCAGCGCGACGACAACACGCCGCAATACGGCGTGCCGTACTTCTTCGCCGGCAACCGCGGCTTCACCCTGCCAGGGGGCGACTCCAGCACGTACTACGGCTACCGCAACGTCGACACGCAGGAAATCGAGGTTGACGCCTTCACCAGCATCCTCGCCCACACCTTCAGCCCGAACCTCAGCGTGCGCAATTTCACGCGCGTGCAGGAGGTCAACCAGTTCCTGATCGTCGATCCGCCGCAGGGTACGTTCTGCCTGGCCAACAACCAGACGCCGATCGGCGGCAGCTGCACCATCGGCACCGGTGCGGCGCAGATCGTGGTTCCGGTCAACACCTACATGCCCAGCGGCCCGCGCGGCAACGTGCGCGACACCACGAACCGCATGCTCGTGAACCAGACCGACCTGACCGCGAAGTTCAACACCGGCTCGATCGAACACACGCTGGTCGGCGGCTTCTCGCTGATGCACGAGAGCTTCGCGCTCGACGGCAGCAACGAATTCCGTAACGCCGACGGCAGTAGTCCGTTCGCCGCGCCGAATCACCTGCCCTATACCGACCCTTACAACCCGGACACGCTGTATACCGGCCCGCGCAACCGCACGCTGACCAGCAAGACCGACGGTGAACTCGACAACGCCGCGGTCTATGCCTTCGACACGATGAAGTTCAGCGAGCAGTGGCAGCTCAACCTCGGCACGCGTTTCGAGCGCAACGAAGGCAGCAGCACCGCGTACACGGTATCGACGGCTGCCGGTGCCGCCGGCCCGATCGGCACGGTCACCGGCGCGGCCGCGCCGACCAGGAACACGGACGATCTGTTCTCCTACCGCGCAGGCCTCGTGTTCAAGCCGGTCGAGACGGGCAGCATCTACTTCGCCTACGGCAACTCCAAGACGCCCTCGAAGGCCTCAGTCAACGGTAGCTGCACGCAGGCGGCGCCGCCGGCCAGCGGCCCGCTGCCGGGCACCAACAACTGCAACGTCGATCCGGAAACCGCGATCAACTACGAACTCGGCACGAAGTGGGATCTGCTCGACCAGCGCCTCTCGCTGACCGCGTCGATCTTCCGCAACGACCGCGAGAACTATCGCGTGGCCGACCCGGGCAATCCGGACAACCTGGCGGGCGAGCAGCAGCTCGACGGCGAGGCGCGAGTCGACGGCGTGCTGCTGGGCGCGAGCGGCAACCTCACGCGGAACTGGGCGGTCTACGCGAACTACACCTACCTGCAAAGCGAAGTGCTGCAAGGTGTATCGAATCTGCAGTCCTCGCTCGGCCTGGACTACACCAAGGGCGATGAACTGGTCAGCGTGCCCAAGCATTCGTTCAACGTCTGGACCACCGTCGACGTGGGCCAGTGGCAATTCGGCTACGGCATGAACTACCAGGGCGAGTTCTATCTCAACCAGCACAACGCGACCAACCTCAACGGCCCGCTGGCCAAGGCCGACGACTACTGGACGCACCGCGCGATGGCGGCGTGGAACGTCAACCGCGACCTGCGCCTGCAGCTCAACGTGAACAACCTGTTCGACAAGGAGTACTACGTCCGCGTCCGCACCGCCGCGAGCGGCTGGGCTACGCCGGGCGAAGGCCGCCAGGTCACATTGCAGGCGAACTACGCGTTCTGACGAGTGTGGCAAGACCGCCGCACGGACGCGGCGGCAGTTTCGGGACTGGAACGGCCGGGCGTATGCCTGGCCGTTTTCCGTGTGCACGATGCGCGTGCATGACGCAGAATCGGCGCGTGCATTTTCAGGGGCGGTTGCCGCCCGGTCGCATCGGGCCAGTTCCCATCAGGAACCACGCAGCGTCGCACGCATCCGGTTGCAGCAAGTTCCACAAAACTAAAAATTGCGTCAAGCGGACGCCGTCACTGCAGGTCGAAACCATGCTTCTGCACGTCACCCAGGTCCTGAGTCCCGAAGAAGTCGCGCGCTGCCGCCAGCGCCTGGATACCGCCGACTGGGCCGACGGCCGCATCACGGCCGGCTACCAGTCGGCCAAGGCCAAACACAATCTGCAGCTGCCCGACGATCATCCGGCCGCGCGCGAGCTCGGCGCGCTGATCCTCGAGCGCCTGCAGCGCCATCCCACCTTCATGGCCGGCGCACTGCCGCGGCGCATCTTCCCGCCGCTGTTCAACTGCTACCGGGAAGGCCAGTCCTTCGGCTTCCATGTCGACAACGCGGTGCGCTATCCACGCACCGGCGAAGACCGCAACCCGCTGCGTACCGATCTGTCCGCGACCTTGTTCCTGAGCCATCCCGACGACTACGACGGCGGCGAGCTCGTGATCGAAGACAGCTTCGGCACGCACAGCGTCAAGCTGCCGGCCGGTGATCTGATCCTGTATCCGGCCAGCAGCCTGCATCAGGTCATGCCGATCACGCGTGGCGAACGCGTGGCGTCGTTCTTCTGGATCCAGAGCCTCGTGCGCGACGAAGGCGAGCGGCGCCTGCTGTTCGATCTCGACGTATCGATCCAGAGCCTCACCCAGCAGCACGCCGAGCACCCGGCGCTGGTGTCACTGGTTGGCGTGTATCACAACCTGTTGAGGCGGTGGTCCGAGACTTGAGAGTGTGGCCGTTGGGCCGTGCACCAGATCTCCACAACCCTGGCCGACGCTGCGCGTCGGCCGCCCCCTTGACTCAAGGGGGCTCCAAAAGCAAAACCTGGACCCCCGACTTTCGGATGACGCCGCATGCGCCGGATTACAGCGCCGTCAGCTTGACCAGCACCAGCTCGCCCGCGCCGTTGAGCACCAGCGGCGAGCCGCCGCTCTGGGTGAATTCGATCACGAGGGTTTCGCCGGCTTCGGCGCGCGGTACGTCGGTGCGTGCGTTGACGCGGACGTGGCCGTGCACGACATGCACCAGCCAGGTCGTTGCGGCCGCTGGAAACAGCAGCTGCGCGCCGACGATGGGCCGCGCCAGCAGCTCGGCGGCGCAGCGGCCGCGCCGTACCATCAGGTTGAAGTCGCGCGTGGGGCCGTCGAGCAGGCGGCAGCTGACCGGTGCCTCGCCCGGGAACACATGCTTCTGGTAGCGCCGCGTCAGCGCGACAGGTTCGTCGCTGCCGATGAGGAGCTCCACGCCGCCACCGTCGAGCAGCATGAGTTCGCGGTCCACATCAGGAAAGATGGAAAAATCACCATCCTGTGCGATCTCGGCGATGGAGATGCGCCAGTCGAACGCCTCGTTGCCGTTCGCGTCGCGCGCGATCTCGGTAGTGATGCCGCCGCCGTTCTTCCAGGCCATGCGGCGGTAGTCGGACGCGCGCAGCAGGCGCAGCGTCGTCATGGCCTTCCCAGCAACGCATGCAGCTGCGCGGTCGAGCTGCGGATGCTCTCGTCCCAGCTGTAGCCGATGATGGCCGCGCCGGTGCTCGCGTCGGGAAAGTCCTCGGCCTGGCCCGGAGCGAGCAGATGGCGGTAGTCGACCGTGATCTCGGTGCCCGCGTCGAGGTCGCGCAGCGCGAAGACGAAGCCGAGATGCCACAGACCGGTGGGATCGAAGGCGTGGTTGATGTAGCACTCGTCCGGCCATTCCGGCGTGACCGTATAGCGGTCCTCGAACCAGCGCACTGTCGCCGGCAGCAGTTGCGCCGCATCGGGGCGCTGCGCGATCTCGTCGAAGCGGAACACTTCGGGAATCGCATCTGGCGCGGTGATCAGGCGGCCGCGCGCAACGGGCTCGTCGAGGAACAGGCCCTTGCCGGCGCCCGGGATCAGCGAATCATAGACGTGATAGCGCGGCAGGATCATGCAGCGACTCCGGCGCGGCGCATCAGTACGACCGGTCGACCGCGTAATGCGCCAGCGTCTCCAGTGCGTCGCGCGCCGGCGACGGCGGCAGCAGGCGCAGCGTGCTGCGCGCCGAATCCGCATAGCCCAGCGCCTTGGCGCGGGTCAGTTCCAGCGCGCCGGAATCGCGGATCGCGGCGACGATGTTGTCGAGCGAATCCAGCCCGCCCGATTCGATTGCCCTGCGCAGGCTCTGCGTCTGCTCCGGCGTGCTGCGCGCAATCGCGTAGATCAGCGGCAGGGTAGGCTTGCCCTCGGCGATGTCGTCGCCGATGTTCTTGCCCAGGGTGCCGGCGTCGGAGATGTAGTCGAGCAGGTCGTCGGCGATCTGGAACGCGTAGCCCAGGTCCAGCCCGAAACGATACATCGCCTCTTCCTGGTCCGGCGGCAGGCCGGCCAGCACGGCGCCCAGACGCGTCGCCGCGCCGAACAGCACGGCGGTCTTGCGTTCGATCACGCGCAGATAGGCGGCCTCGTCCGTGTCCGGGTTGCCGATATTGAGCAGCTGCAGCACTTCGCCTTCGGCGATCGCGTTGGTCGTGTCGGCGAGGATCTGCATCACGCGCACGCGCTGGAGTTCCACCATGAGCTGGAACGAGCGCGAATAGAGGAAATCGCCGACCAGCACGCTCGCCGCGTTGCCCCACATCGCATTGGCGGTCTTGCGGCCGCGGCGCAGGTCGGATTCGTCGACGACGTCGTCGTGCAGCAGGGTCGCGGTGTGGATGAATTCGATGACCGCGGCCAGCTGCACGTGCTCGTCGCCGCAGTAGCCGGCGGCGCGTGCTGCGAGCAGATGGATCATCGGCCGCAGGCGCTTGCCGCCGCCGCCGACGATATGCGCCGAGACCTGGTTGATCAGCACCACGTCAGACGCCAGGCGCGTGCGGATCAGGGTGTCCACGGCCTGCATGTCCGGCCCGGCGAGGGCCTGGACGGCGGCGAAATCGGTTGTAGCGGGCGACGGAGCCACGGCGGCGCTGGGCATCGGGACGGGAAGCTCGGGCTGAATTCGGCCGGATTATAGCGGCCCGCTACGAACACCGGCGGCGGCGCGCCGCCGGTGGCGCAATCTGCGTCGTTTCGCCGCGGCTTGGCGCGCCGCAGCGCCGCGCCGCAGACCGCTGGCGCGAGGCTGCGCCGCGTGTGGTATCGCGATGCGACAACCGTACCGACGCCGCCCTCGGGCCGTCACCCCGTCCCGCAGCCGCCCCAGACGCCAGGGCGTGTCAGCCGCGCTGGCCGTAGCAGACGGGTCCGACGATTCGGACATTTCCCAGGCGCCGACACCGCGGATTCCTGCCGGAGCGGAGCGGGTCGCATGGTATCTTTCCGGCCCTGTCAGGCCCGAGCGGCCCACCGTCAAAGGAACTCCCATGGCACGCGGCATCAACAAAGTCATTCTCGTCGGCAACGTGGGCAAGGACCCGGAAACCCGCTACAGCGCAGGCGGCATGGCCGTCACGACGATCAGCGTGGCGACGTCCGAAGCCTGGAAAGACAAGCAGACCGGCGAGCAGAAAGAAAAGACCGAATGGCACCGCGTGAAATTCTTCGGCCGCCTCGCTGAGATCGCCGGCGAATACCTCAAGAAGGGCAGCCAGGTCTATGTCGAAGGCTCGCTGCGTACCGAGGAATACGAGAAGGACGGCGTCAAGCGCTATTCCACCGACATCGTCGCTGCGGAAATGCAGATGCTCGGCGGCCGTCCGGGCGGCGGCGACATGGAAGGCGGCGGTTCCCGCGGCGGCGGCAGCTACGAAGGCGGTTCGCGCGGTGGCGGCGGTGGTGGCGGTTACGAAGGCGGTGGCGGCGGTGGCGGTGGCGGCGCAGCACGCGAGCGCGGCCCGGCGCGCGGCCCGCAGTCCGCTCCGCAGCGCGGCGCGCCGCAGCCGGTGCAGAACACCGGTTTCGACGACGACGACATTCCGTTCTGAGCGCCCACATCCGCGCTCGATGAACCGATTGAAGAAGCCCTCGTCATCGAGGGCTTCTTCGTGTCAGGCCGAGAGAAAGGCGGTCGTGTGAAGGGCAAGCGCACCACCCACCGGATGCGAGGCCAACGCCGCAGTTCTTCCGGGCGTGTGGCGTCTGCCGAATCACAGGGGCGGGACCGGAATCGGCTTCGGTCCCGCCGCCGTTTCCGGGGCCTTCGTCAGCTGCCTGCGTGCGGCACCGCGCCGATGTGCTTGAGCAACGTGAAGTACAGCAGCGGAATGACGACCAGTGTCAACGCGGTCGAAACCAGGATGCCGAAGATCAGCGAAACGGCCAGCCCGTTGAAGATCGGATCGTCCAGGATGAAGAACGCGCCCATCATCGCCGCCAGGCCCGTGAGCAGGATGGGCTTGGTGCGCACCGCGCAGGCCTCTACGACGGCATTCTCGGGACTCCTGCCCTCCGCGACGGCCTGGTTGATGAAGTCCACCAGCAGTATCGAGTTGCGCACGATGATGCCTGCCAGCGCGATCATGCCGATCATGGACGTCGCCGTGAATTGCGCGCCAAGCAGCGCATGCCCAGGCATCACGCCGATCACGGTCAGCGGGATCGGCGCCATGATGACGAGCGGCACGAGGTAGCTTCGGAACTGGGCGACCACCAGCAGATAGATCAGCGCGAGGCCCACCGCATAGGCTATTCCCATGTCGCGGAAGGTTTCGTACGTGATCTGCCATTCACCGTCCCACTTGATCGAGAAATCGCTGGTGTCGTCGGGCTGGGCGATGAAGGTCTGCGCGATCTTCTGTCCGTCCACGCTGTCCCGGCGAAGTTGGCCGACGAGGTCGAACATGCCGTACAGCGGGCTGTCGAGCCGGCCCGCTTCGTCACCGGTGACATAGACCACCGGAAGCAGGTCCTTGTGCAGGATCGCGCCGTCCCAGGGCGCCTGCTGCACCGTCACCAGTTCCGACAGCGGCACCAGCTGGTTGCCTGCGCCGCGCACCCGCAGGTCGAGCAGGCGTGCGATCTGCGACTGGTCCGCAGCCGGCAGGCGCAGACGTACGGGGCGCGGGTACTTGGATGCGCCGTCGTGCACATAGGCCGCGTCCAGGCCAGACACCGCCGCACTCAGCGCATCGGTGATCGCCGACTGCGGCACGCCGAGCCGTGCGGCGCGCGCGCGGTCGATCACGACCGTCTCCCGCACCGCATCGCTCTCTACGCTGGTATCGACATCGACGACGGCGTCCGTGCGCAGGAATTTCTGTTCCAGCGCCAATGCCAGCGTGCGGCTGCGCGCGTAGTCGGGACCGTAGATCTCGGCGACCAGCGGCGACATCACGGGCGGGCCCGGCGGCACTTCGACGATCTTTACCGACGCGCCGTGAGCCTCGCCGATCGCGGCCAGGTGGGGGCGCAGCCATCGCGCGATGTCGTGGCTCTGGCGCTGTCGCAAATGCTTGTCGACGAGATTGACCTGCAGATCGCCGACTGTGCTGCCGTTGCGCAGGAAGTACTGGCGCACCAGCCCGTTGAAGTTCATCGGTGCCGATGTGCCGGCGTAACCCTGGTAGTTCAGTACCTCGGGTACGCCGTCGAGCACTGCGGCGAGTTTGGTCAGCAGTGCGTTGGTGGCTTCCAGCGTGCGGCCCTCCGGCATATCCACCACGACCTGCAGCTCGGACTTGTTGTCGAACGGCAGCATCTTCAGCACCACCCACTGCACGACGGCCAGCGATGCGGCGAGCAGCACGAGTGCCGCGATGCCGCCGTAGAGCAGTCTGCGCCGGCGCGGGCCTGCGTCGGGCGCAAGGAATGGCAGCATGACGACGGCGAACAGACGGTGCAGGCGGCCTTGGCCTTTCGCCCCCGCCGCGTCGTGGTCATCGCCAGGCGCTTTTGCCGCCGCGTGCCGTCCGAGCAGTTTCAGCGACAGCCAGGGCGTCACCACCAGCGCGATCGCCAGCGACAGCAGCATGCCGACCGAGGCGTTGATCGGAATCGGCCGCATGTACGGCCCCATCAGGCCGGACACGAAGGCCATCGGCATCAGGGCCGCAATGACCGTGAACGTCGCAAGGATGGTCGGGCCGCCGACCTCGTCCACGGCCGGCGGGATCGACTCGCGCAGGCTCTTGCCGTCGCGGGTCATGTGCCGGTGGATATTCTCGACGATGACGATCGCATCGTCGACGAGGATGCCGATCGAGAAGATCAGCGCGAACAGCGAGACGCGATTGAGCGTGAAGCCCATCGCCCACGACGCGAACAGCGTGACCGCCAGCGTGAGCACCACGGCGCTGCCGACCACGATGGCCTCGCGCCAGCCCAGCGCGAACAGCACCAGCAGGACCACCGAGCCCGTCGCGAACACCAGTTTCTCGATGAGCTTCAGCGCTTTGTCATTGGCCGTCCGGCCGTAGTCGCGAGTCACGGTGACATGCACGCCATCGGGGATCAGTTCGTCCCTCAGCGTCGCGATCCGGCGGTTGACGGCGCCGGTGATGTCGGCCGCATTGCTGCCGGATTTCTTCGCGATCGCGATGGTGACCGCCGGTGTCAGGCCGTGCGCCGGACCCGGCTGCGTCGGCGGGGCGCCGTGCCAGACATAGCGCGTGGCGATGTCGGCACCGGCTTGCACGACGGCGACATCGGCCAGCCGCAACGGCCGGCCTCCGTCCAGTCCGACGATGAGACTGGATACGGCATCGGCGTCGACGAGAAAGGTGCCGGCGGTGACCGGTACGGCCGTGTCGCCGCCGATCCGTTCGCCGATCTGGCGCACGCTGCTGGCAGCCTGGAGCGCCGAGGCGAGATCAGGAACCGTCAGCCCGAACGCGGCGAGTTTCGCCGGATCCAGCGTGACGGACACGACGCGGTCCGGTGCGCCCAGGGTATATACGTCGCGCGTGCCCGGGATGCGCTTGATCTCCGCTTCGAGCGTGTGTGCCACCTCGGCCAGGTCCGTAGCGCTGCGGTGCGGATCATCCGTCCACAGGGTCAGCGCCATCACAGGCACGTCGTCGATGCCTTTGGGCTTGATCAGTGGCTGGCCCGCGCCGACGCCCTGTGGCAACCAGTCCTGGTTGGAAAATACCTGGTTGTAGAGGCGCACGATGGCGGTCTGGCGTGGGATGCCGACGGTGTATTCGACGGTAAGGACGGCCATGCCGGGACGACTGATGGAATAGACGTGCTTCACACCGTCGATTTCGGAGAGCTTCTGTTCGAGCGGCGTGCTGACGAGTTGTTCCACGTCCCGCGCGCTGGCACCGGCAAACGGCACGAAGACGTTCGCCATCGTCACATCGATCTGCGGCTCTTCCTCGCGCGGGGTGATCAACACCGCGGCCAAGCCGAGCAGCAGCCCCACGATCGCAAGAACGGGCGTCAGCGGATTGGACTGGAAGGCGGCAGCCAGCCGGCCGGAAAGACCCAGTGGAGCCTTGGCGCCGGAGTCACTCACCGGATTGTCCTGCCGCCTTGCGCTGGGCAACCAACGCCTGCAGCGCTGCGACGGGATCCGCGGCGACCTTCTCGCCCTCCGCGAGTCCTGCCAGGACCTCTACCTGCCCGTCCGCCCGTGCCCCGAGGCGCAGCTGTCGCAGGAACAGCCGGTTTCCGTCCAGGACGTAGACACCGCTGACCTCGCCGCGCTGCACCAGCGCGCTCGGTGGAATCCGCACGACAGGGGCAGCGCCCTGGACGGCGAAAACGACCTTTGCCGTGGCGCCGGGCCGGGGCGCATCCGTCAGTTCGGGCAGAACGACGCGAACGGTCACGCTATGGGTGGCCGGGTCGGCGGAGGGGAAAACAGCGACTTCCGCAGCGTCGACGCTTCGCCCGTCGGCCAGCCACACTTGCGCGCGCTTCAAGGTCCCGATGGAGTCCGCTTCCGATTGCGGCACCTGCACCTGAATGCGCAATGCGCCGGGCGAGTAGAGCGATATCAGCGCCTGTCCGACAGCGATGCTCTCGCCGGGTTCGACATGGCGTGAACTGATCACGCCGGCGAATGGCGCGCGCACCACCGTGTAGTTCATCTGCTGCTCGGCCTGCATGAGCTGAGCACGCGCCGCGTCGCGGGCGGCGACGGCGCTGTCGCGTGTTGCGCGCAGCTGATCGATCTGCAGACGGGACACCATCTGTTTTGCCGCGAGCGCGGAATAGCGCGTCAGCGTGGCTTCGGCTTCTGCGGCCGCCGCCGTGGCGGCGTGCAGCTGCGCGCGCGCGACATTCGCGCCAGCCTGCTGCTCGACCGCGGTGAGACGCAGCAGAACCGTGTCGGCGGGGACGTGGTCGTTGACGTCGGCGTCGACGGTGGCCACGCGCCCGGCCGTCTGCGCCGACAGGTCGGCACGCTGTACCGCCTCGATCACGCCGTCCCACGTGCGGCCCCGGTCGGTGCCTGCGGCCTGTACCGTTATCGTGGACAGCTCCCGCAGCGGCGGCAGTTCAGCCGCTTTCCGGTCAGTGCCGCACGCGCTGAGCACCAGCACCAGGCTTGCAACGAGCATTGCGCGCATGCGCCTCACCTCGATTCGCTCCTGCCGCCGTTCACTTGAATCCGCAGCCGGCCGGCATTCCCCTGCCCATGCCCAGCTTGCGCAGGACCATCGCGGCAGGGCAGAAGCCGGTGAAGCTCGACTGCAGCAGGTTGAGACCTACAAAGGCCGTCAGCAGCCACCACCAGGGCGAAACGAATTGCGTCAGCGCGACGCTGAGCAAGATCATCACGCCGGCAAACGCCAGTACGGCTCGGTCCAGATTCATGGGGTTCTCCTGTTGTGGCCAAAGGTGGGAGGTTCAATGCCCGTCATGCTTGAGCCGCTCGATGCCGAGCGCCTTCATCACGTACTTCTCGTAGATCGGCTCCGACGTTCCGTGGCGCATCTTGAAAAGGAAATATTTCTCGAAAGCGACTTTTGCCAGGTGTACCCACTTACCCTTCCTGGCCCAGGTGACGTTGCGCGGTGGCATCTGGGGCAGCGCGACGAAAGCCACGCCGCTGTCGCCCATGTCAGCCAGGCACACGGCGTTCCAGGTGCCCTCGAAATCGGCCGCCTCACCGTTCAATTCGGCGGCGATGTTGCGCACGATCGTCGTCACCATCGACTCGATCATGAATCCGGTCTTCGGCGCTCCGGTCGGGATCGGCGTGCTTTCCACCGGCGGTATGGCAATGCACACGCCGGCGGCAAAGATGCGCGGGTACTTCAGGCTGCGCTGATGCTTGTCGACAAGGACGAAGCCGCGCGGATTGCACAGGCCCTCTACCGCCGCCACCGCGTCGACGCCCTTGAATGCCGGAAGCAGCATCGCGTATCCGAACGGCAGCACGTGCTCATGCCTGGGCTGCGCGCCGTCATCGTGCTCGATGACGCGCGCTTCTCCCGGGCGGACCTCGGCGACCTTTGCATTGGTGATCCACTTGATGTGGCGTTGACGGAACTCCGATTCCATCAGCCCCTTCGAGTCCCCGACGCCGCCGAGGCCCATGTGTCCGATGTAGGGCTCGCTGGTCACGAACGTCATCGGCACGCGATCCCGCAACTTGCGCTTGCGCAGATCGGCATCGAGGATCAAGGCAAATTCGTAGGCGGGTCCAAAGCAACTCGCGCCTTGCACCGCTCCGATCAGCACCGGACCCGGGTTTTCCAGGAACCGCTGATACGCCGTCCAGGCCTGCTCTGCGTGGGGCGTGGTGCATACCGAATGGGTGGAGCCACCGGCTGGGTCGCTGCCCGGTACATCCTCGAACGCGAGCTTCGGGCCTGTGCAGATCAGCAAGTAGTCGTAACCGAAGCGCTCGCCGCCTTCGGCAACGACCGTGTTGGTGGTCGCGTCGATCTGAGCGGCCGCATGCGGAACGAATCCGATATCCCGTTTGGCCAGGTACGTGCCGGCGTCGAGAGTGAATTCCTCGGCCTTGCGCCAGCCTACCGCGAGCCACGGGTTGGACGGGGTGAAGCTGAAGCGCTCGCCGTTGCCGAGCACCGTGATCGCATGCCCCGTACCGAGCGTCTCGCGCAATTCATAGGCCGCGCTCATTCCGGCCAGTCCCGCGCCGATGATCAGAATCCTGGCCATGCGCATTCTCCTTGTGGAGTAAGCCTCACTGTCCCACCTGCGCCAGGCACTGCATTGATGCAGGTCAATGCAGGCGCGCGCTCCGGACTGCGATTGATATTAGATGTGTCTAATATTAGAGTCAACTAATAAATTGAGACGTGACGTGACGTGCCGCGGTCGGTTGCCGCACCGTCGCTTGCAGGCGTTGGGGGTGGCATCATGTCGCCAGGCAGCGGCGGAATACGGCCGCATATTCATTTGCGCGCGGGAGGGACCTGATGACGCGCCGTGCTACGCGCTCCCGATCCACTGCAGATCAGATGAACGCGCATGCAGCCGAAGCATCGCGCCTGCTCAAGGCGCTGGCCAACGAGAAGCGGCTGATGATCCTGTGCCTGCTTGCCGATGGCGAGCGCACCGTCGGCGAACTCAACGGCCTGCTCGATCTGAGCCAGTCGGCGCTGTCCCAACATCTGGCGGTGCTGCGGGAGGACGGACTGGTGTCCACCCGCCGCGATGCGCAGAGCGTCATTTACTCGCTGCCGGAGGGCCCGGCCCAGCGCATCATCGGGGTCCTGCATGCCGAGTATTGCGGCGGCCGGAAATGAAGGCGTTCCCGCGGCGTAGCACCGGCTGAGCGGATACCGGCCGCGCTCGCGCTGGCGGCGGCATGATCCGGTGCGTCGCGGCGAGCGATCTCATGCGGTCTTGATGCAAATCAACGTCGTGCACCACCGCAGCGGGACACTGGAGCCGTCGTCCAGATAGCCCCGCATACACCGTGAAAACGATCCGATCGGCCGCCCATCCCGTGAAGTCCGTCGTTCGACGGTACCGCTATCGCGGGCGTCGGCCTTCGCACGCCGCAGGCGCGGTCCCCGACGGCCGAGCGCGGTGCGCCTGAGCATCACCCATCCCGACCTGCACCGGCGCGCCGTCGCATGAGCAGGTTGCGCGACTGCATGCCCCCAACCAGAGGAGATCGACATGTACAAGCACCTATTGTTGCCGACGGACGGATCGGCCTTGTCCCGCCACGCCGTCGAGTCCGGGATTCGTCTGGCCAGCGCGCTCGGCGCGCGGGTCACCGTCTTCCATGCCGCGCCCGAGTTCCATACCTTCACCGTGCAGCCCGAAATGCTCGAGGAAACCCGCAGCGAATACTTGCAGCACGCGGAGATCCGCGCCGGACTCCACTTCGAGGATGCCCGCACACTCGCTGCGGCAGCAGGCGTGCCCTTCGATACTGCGTACGTCGTGAGCGACACCGTCTACGTCGAGATCATCGCCGCCGCCGAAAAGCACGGCTGCGACCTCATTCTCATGGCGTCTCACGGCAGGCGTGGTGTGCAGGCCGTGCTTCTCGGTAGCGAGACGCACAAGGTGCTGACGCATAGCAGCATTCCGGTACTGGTCTACCGGAGTGATTCCTAGCTGCGCGACCGCCGAACGGCGCAGGCGCCGCCGCGCCACGCGCGTGACGGTGTAACGGGGCAGGGGCCGCGGCAGATGGACTGCAACCGGTCCGGTCCACGCGGTCCCTGTTGCGCCGTTCCCCGCCGTTTCCGACCGGCGCGGCCGCCTTACAGCGCGCTCCGGCAGGGGGCGCCGGGCAGGGTGGGGTGGCGCTTTTCGGATGATCTGGATCAAGTCTTCGCGCCGGCCCGTCCATTACGCTGGCTGGCGGAGACATCGCATGACCCTCAGTAAAGCGGCGAACGGCGTCACGAAACCTGATCATCGGGCAAGCGCTGGCGGTGGCCGGCTCGGGCTGGACCTGCAGCGCTTTGCGCATGACCAGCTGACGATGGCGCAAGCCCATCTGGCGCGCCCGGGAGACGACAGGCACGACGGCGTACACGAGGCTCGAAAATGCTTGCGCCGGACCCGCGCCGTATTGGCCATGGGTACGAAACCGTGGCGAAAGTCGCTCGTGGCGGTGGATCTCGAATTGCGACGGATCTGTCGTGGGTTGTCCTGGGTCCGTGATGCGCAGGCGCTCGTGGAATCCCTGGCACGCCTGGAGGGCAATCCCGCGATCACCGCGGACATCCATGCGCGGTCGCTCGTGGCCGCGACCCGGCGCCGGGACGAAGTGCTGGCCCACGCCTTGCAGCGCGATGCGGATTTCGCCAGGCGTCGACGGCGTATTGCGAACGTCGATGCGCGGCTGGCCTCGCTGGACTGGAGCACGGTGGATACACACGCCGCGCTGGCTGCGCTCCGGCGCAGCGAGCGGCGCCTGCGCCGTTCGCGACACAAGGCCATGGCGAAGCCCGACGACGATGCGCGTTGGCATACCTTCCGACGCCGACTGCGCCGGTGGCGACAGCAGATCACCGTGCTGGATGCGATCGCGCCGGAGACGACGCGCGGGCTGGACAGCCGTGACGCGCAGGCCGTGCTGATGGGCGAGTTGCAGGATGACAGCCTGTTGTTGGCGCGCTGCGCCGGTCGGTCCCCGTTCCCGAGTGATTGCCGCGCGGCGATCCGACAGATTTCCCGCCACCGTCTGTCGCGCCGCAGCGCAATGGCGGAATGACCGCAACCCGTGCAGGCCCATTCCGTGGAACGGCAGACCCCATGGCAACGATCGAAATCCGCATCCGGACCCTGGCCCAGTTGTTCGAGTCGCTGGACCCGGCGCCGTTTCGTGAACGCACGTTGGATCCCGACGCCGAAAGCTACATCGTCGATTGTGCGTCGGAATTCCCGCCCCAGGCCGAATTGCTACTGCGCATCAACGCACCCCATAGCGTCTGCATCCATGCCGCCGACACCGTCGAGGCAATCCACAACCATTTCGGATTTGCCTATCTGCAGGCGGAACACCGGAACCGCCGCCGCATGCACGCGGGCCGGGTGGCCCTGGCCATCGGTCTGGCCGTGATGGGCGTCAGCCTGACGGTGCGCGCGCTGCTCGGTGCCTGGGCGATGGCCCCGCTCGGTGCCGTCGTCGCGGAGGGGCTGCTGATTCTCGGCTGGGTAGTGCTCTGGCGACCCGCCGAGATCCTGCTGTTCGAGCGCTGGGAAAGTCGGCAACAACGACTGCTGCTAAAGCGCCTGGCGCAGGTCCGAACCGAATTCAGCATTGTTCCGGGCGACCCGCAGTGAGTGGCCCTGGCCGGACCGGCACCGCTTCGCGTCCTGCGGGCGCCGCGGCTTCGGCAAACGCCGGACCTGCGCGCGAGACTTTCGTCCGCGTCGCCGCGGCAACGGCTGGAAATGCATCAGCGGGCCGCCCGCGCAAACGATGGTTGCGGGCCGGTGGCGCAATGGAGATAGGGCGAAGCCGCGAGCCATTGCGAGTCAGGGTAGTAAGCGAAAACGTATTGGCCGTCCTTGAGGTGGTCGATCAGCGACTGGGCCACTGCGGTGCGGACCGCGGGACAACCCCAGCTCCGCCCCAGGCGCCCCATGGCGTCGAGCCGGTCCGGATTCACATAGGAGGCACCGTGGATGACGATTGCCCGGCGCAAGGCATGGTCGTTGACGCCGGATTCCAGCCCCGACAGCCGCAACGAATAACCATTGCGCCCCTCATAGGCGTTCATCGTCTGGAAAAGGCCCAGGCTCGTGGCGAGGCTGCCTTCGGCATTCGAGAACGTGTGCGTCAGGTTGTCCCCCGAATTGCGTCCATGAGCGACCCACTCTTCATGCAGCAGCGCCGGCTTGTCGAGATCGAATACCCACAATCGTCTCTCGGTCGATGGCCGGGAGTAGTCGATGATGGCCAGGCGGGTGGCTGGTGGATGCCCTCCCTTGACCGCGCAGGTTATCGCGTTGAGTGCGAGCCCCAGGACGGCGGGATCGGCATTCGGCGCGGTGTGACTCAGGGCCCGGGCGTCGACGAAATCGGCAATGGCCCGCTGCGGAATACTTACGGCCAGGGCGATGACAAGTAGAGCCAGGCGCCGGGCCGGCGCAGGTGCGGATGCAGGTGTCATGGTCTGTCCGAATGGAGGCGGAACCCGGCCAATGCAGAATTTCCCCGTTGAACATCATGACGATGGCTTCGCGTGGCTGCAGTCGACAGGTGCTGTTCGTCGATTGGTGCGAGTCGTCGCGGCGCTGTGGATGTCGTGGTTGCCGATCGTGGTCTTCGGTATGCCGTGCGTGGCCGATCCGGAATCCGGACCGCCGCATTCTTGTCCGAGACTTCCGCCACTATCAAGCTCGACCACGCTCGATGCGGCGCTCGACCAATTCTACGAACTGCGTTCCTGCAGGCTGGCATGGGCCGATACCGTACGCCTGGACCGGCTCATCGCCGGGATCAGGGCCCTCGAAGGCGACGGTCTGGTGCCGGCGGACTATTTCCTCGACCGGCTTGAGCGCATGCGCGATCGGCCGGCGTCCGCCGCGGCCCCGTGGGACGCGGAATCCGATGCGCTGGCGACACGCGCCTATCTGCTCGCATTGGCGCACCTGTATTACGGAAAAGTGGTGCCGCGGGAGCTCTATCCGGACTGGAACTTCGAGCCGCGCGCGGCCAATCTCGCCGACGGTCTGCGGGTCGCGAACTCGGCCCTCGACGAGGGCGACATCGCCGCGATGTTCGCGCGCGCGCGACCGTCCCACCCGGTGTATGCCGTGCTGCGCGAGGCACTGGGCCGGTTGCGCGCCATTGCCGCCGTGGGCGGATGGCCGTCGATCCCGGCCGGCCCGACCCTTGAACCGGGTGCGCGCGATCCGAGCGTTCCCGCTCTGCGGCATCGACTGGCAGTCGCCGGGTACGGCACCGATGCTACGGAAGATCCCGAACTCTATGACCCCGTCCTGGCGCAAGCGGTACGGGACTTCCAGACGGAGCAGTATCTGGATGTGGACGGCAGGGTCGGCGCAGCGACTCGGGAGGCGCTCAACGTCCCCGTCGCGGCGCGTATCGATCAGGTCCGGGTCAACCTGGAACGTGCGCGCTGGCAGTTGCCGGAAATCAAGGATGACTTCGTCCTTGTCGACATCGCCGGATACAAGGTTTCGTACTACGAAGGCGCGACCCTGAAATGGATGTCGCGCGCGCAGGTCGGGCGACCCTACCGCCGTACGCCCAGTTTCAGGTCGGTGATCACCCACGTGACGTTCAATCCGACGTGGACCGTCCCGCCCACGATTCTTCGAAACGATGTGCTCCCGAAAGTGCGTCGCGACAGCGCGTACCTGGCGGCGCACCGGCTCCGCGCATTCGACGCGGCAGGAAATCCGCTCGATCCGGCAGGCATCGACTGGAGCCGTGCTTCCGGTATTTCGTTGCGCCAGGACGCTGGCGCCGACAATTCCCTGGGGCGCGTAGCCATCCGTTTTCCAAACCCGTACGGCGTCTATCTGCACGATACGCCGCACACCGAGCTTTTCGATCGCCAGCAACGCGCATTCAGTTCCGGCTGCATTCGCGTCGAGCGGCCGCTGGAACTCGTCGAATTGTTGCTCGACGATCAGAGCCGGTGGAATCGGGCAGCCCTGCTGCAGGTCACGCAGAGCGGCGTCACCCAATCAGTGGCCCTGCCGCGCCCGGTTGCGGTATTGCTGATGTACTGGAGCATCGACCTGCACGACGGCAAGCGGACGGCCTACAAACGTGACGTATATCATCGCGATGCGGCGGTCCTGGCTGCCCTGGATCGCCCAACGGCCCTGTGGCCCGGCTGGGCTCCCGCCTTCTGCCCCTTCTGATGGCGATCGGCCAGTTGCATAGTCCACGAGCGCCGCGGCCGATCATGTCGCATTCCCCGGAGGCTCGCGATGCAGTCCATTGATGACGGCAGTCCCGCCGATCGGATCGCCGGCGGTCTCGTCGGCCTGCTGGTCGGTGACGCGCTCGGCGTTCCGTATGAATTCCGCGCCGCTCGCGATCTGCCGCCGTTCGAGCAGATCGACCTGCAGCCGCCGCCGGATTTCGTGCGTTCGCATGCGCGCGTACCACCGGGTACCTGGTCGGACGACGGCGCGCAGGCGCTGTGCCTGCTCGCGTCGTTGCTGCACTGCGGACAGATGGACTTGCATGATTTCGCGAACCGGATGGTCAACTGGCGCGACTACGGCTACCTCGCCGTCGACGGCGACGTGTTCGACGTCGGCATCCAGACCGCGTACGCGATCCAGGCGCTGCGCGACGGCGCGGACCCGACGCAGTCCTCGCCCGTGGACGAGCGCCGCAACGGCAATGGTTCATTGATGCGCGTGCTGCCGCTCGCGCTGTGGCATACCGGCAGCGATGCCGAACTGATGCGCGACGCCGCGTTGCAGTCGCTGCCGACGCACGCGCATCCACGCGCTCATGTGGCCTGCGCGTTCTACTGCCTCTGGGCACGGGCCGAGCTACGCGGCGAGATGGGAAGCTGGGCAGCGGCGGAAGACAGTCTGCGACGCCACGCGGATGAGGCAGGACTGCCGGTGGCGGAAATCGAACTCGTGCTCGATTCGCGCCAGGCGCAGCAGGTCAGCGGCAGCGGCTACGTCGTCGACACCCTGTGGTCGGCACGTCAGATGATCGATCGCGAAACCTGTTACGCCGATACCGTGCGCTCGGCAGTTGCGCTCGGCAACGACACCGACACTACCGCGGCCGTAGCCGGCGGCATTGCCGGCATCCGCTTCGGACTGCACGGGATCCCGTCACAGTGGCGCGGTGCGCTGCGCGGGCGCGAACTGCTCGATCCGCTGCTGGAAGCGTTGCTTGCGAACGCTGCGCCCGACGCCTGGAAAAGCGCGGCACGCTGAGCCGCGCGCCGTGCGCGGGTCTATTGCAAGCCGTTGCGGAAGATCCGGTCGGGCAGTGGCCCGGTATTGTTGGTGATCCGCAGCGAGAGGTTGTGGCCGCGGTCCGGGTCGTCGGAGACGAAGAACGTGCCGGCGAACAGCGGCCGGCCGCGTGCGTCGAGATGCAATTGGCCCGCCGCGTTCGGGCCGGGGTCGGCAAGGCCGCTGCCGCCGATGAAGCACAGGCCGCTGTTGCTGGTCAGGCAGTCGCCGTAGCCGGCGATCGGTGTGAGGGTCGCACTGAAACCCTGGGCGATGAACAGATTCGGGCCGGGGCCGCTGTCACCCGTGGCGATGACGCGCGTGCCAAGGCCGTCGGAAAATCGCACGTCGGTAAAACGCGCGTTGCCGCTGATGCCGTCCTCGAGTCGCTCGTTCAGCTGGCCGCCCGCGCCGCTGAAGCGCGCGACGGCGGCGCGCCTCGCCGAGCCGTCGTCCGAATAGGTCGTGCCGGCGACCGCGATGTCGTTGTTGCTCGCCACGTCGATGCCGAGGATTTCGTCGGAATGCGCACTCAGCGTACCGAAGTAGTACACGCGCTTGCCGTTGTTTATGCCGGCATAGCCGGCATTGAGCGTGCAACTGGTGTTGCAGAACGCCGTGTCGAGCGAGCCGTCCTGGTTGAGCTGCGCCAGGACCGGCCGCGTGCGCGAGATCGCGCTGTCGAGGGCGATGCCGCCGAGCACGATCTTGCCGTCATTGCGCACGGCGACGGCATTGGCCTGGTCCACCCGCGTGTTCGGGCCGAGGTCGAAGAACACCGTGGTCTTGCCGTCGCCGCTGAAGGTCGTATCCAGGCTGCCGTCGATGGCGCGCAGGCGCGCGATGGCAAAGTCGCTGTCGGCGACCGACGCGCGTTGCGCCGAGCCGACCACGATGATGTTGTCGTCGCGGTCCACCGTGACGGCCAGCGGATAGTCGTTGTTGCCCTGTCCGAGGCCGAAATTGACGATGGTGCCGCCGTCGCCGGCAAAGCTCGTGTCGTCGCTGCCATCGGCATTGAAGCGCACGATACCGAAGTCGATGCCGTCGGCACCCGCGCCCTGGTAGTTGCCGACCACGATGATGCGGCCACGGCTGTCCACCGTGGCGGCCTTTACTGATTGCAGCGCCGCGGCCTTGATGCGGGATCCGATCGCAGTGAAGTTCGCGTTCCAGCGATCGATGCCGATGCAGACCGGATCGCCGCAGACCCCGGACTGGGTGGGCCACGCATGTACCAGGACCATATTGCCATTGGGTTGTGGCAGCCGCGCGATCGCGGTGAAGCTGACCAGGCCGTTGCTGGTCGAGCGGAACGCCGGTTCGATCTGTTCGGCCGTGCTCGCGGCGCTGGCCGCAGCCAGGAGCAGGAACGTGAGGAAATGAGAAACGCGCATGGCAGGACTCCGCTGCGGAAAGGTCAGCCGAGGAATACGCAAGCAGGGCGCCAGCCATGACAGTCACGATTTCCGTACTGTAGCGTCCGCTTTGGCGCGGCCGGCCCAAGCGAGGGCGCCTGTGGCGGCCTTCTGGTACGCTTTCGGGCTTTCCGGCCGCCTCCTGGCCGGCGTAGGCACCTCAAAAAAGCCGAGGTGCCGGCGGCACAGGGATGTGTCGCCCGCGATCGGGCGCATGAGCGCCTGATCGGCGAGATAACCATTTGGGGACCTTGGAGCGACCGTAGCGCATGAAAACCCTGCTCGTGACTGGTGGCGCCGGCTTCATCGGCGGCAACTTCGTGCTTGACCTGCTGGCCCAGGGCGGCTTCCGCGTGATCAACCTGGACAAGCTGACCTATGCCGGCAATCTCGATACGCTGGCTCCGCTGAAGGCGAACGCGGACCACGTCTTCGTCCAGGGCGACATCGGCGACGCCGCACTCATCGAATCCTTGCTGGCCGAGCACAAACCCGATGCGGTCGTGAACTTCGCCGCCGAATCGCATGTCGACCGCTCCATCGACGGTCCTGCGGAATTCGTCCAGACCAACGTGGTCGGCACACTGAACCTGCTCGAACGCGCGCTGGGCTACTGGCGCGGCCTGACGCTGGAACGCCAGGACGGCTTCCGCTTCCTGCATGTGTCCACCGACGAGGTCTACGGCTCGCTCGGGCCCGTCGGCAAGTTCACCGAGGAAACCGCGTACGCGCCGAATTCGCCGTATTCGGCCTCCAAGGCCGCCTCCGATCATCTCGTGCGCGCGTTCCACCACACCTACGGTTTTCCGACCCTGACGACGAACTGCTCGAACAACTACGGGCCGTACCAATTTCCCGAAAAGCTCATCCCGCTGATGATCCAGAAAGCACTCGCAGGCGAAGCACTGCCGGTCTACGGCGACGGCCGCAATGTGCGCGACTGGCTCTACGTGCGCGACCACTGCCGCGCGATCCAGCGTGTGCTCGAGGCCGGCCGCACCGGCGAGGTCTACAACGTCGGCGGCGATTCCGAGCGCGAAAATATCCATGTGGTGAAAACCATCTGTGCACTGCTGGACCAGCGCCGTCCGCTGGCCGACGGCCGCCGCCGCGAAAGCCTGATCACCTACGTCAAGGATCGGCCAGGCCACGACCGCCGCTATGCGATCGATTCGGGCAAGCTGCAGCGCGAACTGGGCTGGATGCCGCAGGAAACCTTCGAAAGCGGCATCGCGCGCACGGTCGACTGGTATCTCGACAACCAGTCCTGGTGCGGCCGCGTGACCGACGGCAGCTATCGCCTCGAGCGCCTCGGCGGCGCGTGAGTGCATGAACAGGGCAATCCGCCGCGCCTCGCGCGGACTTCGCAACGCAGGGCATCGAACGTGACCAAGAAAGGCATCATCCTCGCCGGCGGCTCCGGCACGCGGCTCTACCCGCTGACCCAGGTGGTCAGCAAGCAGCTGCTGCCGGTCTATGACAAGCCGATGATCTACTACCCGCTCAGCGTGCTGATGCTGGCCGGTATCCGCGAAGTGCTGGTGATCAACACCCCACACGAGCAGGCGCTGTTCAAACAGCTGCTCGGCGACGGTTCGCAGTGGGGCATCTCGATCACCTACGCCGCGCAGCCGTCGCCCGACGGACTGGCCCAGGCCTATCTGATCGGTGCGGACTTCGTCGGCACCGATCCGTCCTGCCTGATCCTCGGCGACAACATCTTCTACGGCCATGGCTTCACCGACGTGCTGCGCCGCTCCGCCTCGCGCGAACGCGGTGCGACGGTATTCGGCTATTACGTGCACGATCCGGAGCGCTACGGCGTGGCCGAGTTCGACGCCGCCGGCCGCGTGGTCGGCCTCGAGGAGAAGCCTGCCGATCCGAAATCCAACTACGCCGTGACCGGGCTGTATTTCTACGACGGCCGCGCAGTCGATTTCGCGCGCACGCTCAAGCCCTCGCCGCGCGGCGAGCTGGAAATCACCGACCTCAACCGCTGCTATCTCGACGACGGCACGCTGATGCTGGAAAAGCTCGGCCGCGGCTATGCCTGGCTCGATACGGGCACACACGACTCGCTGGTCGAGGCATCGAACTACATCGAGACCATCGAGAACCGGCAGGGACTCAAGGTCTGCTGTCCCGAGGAAATCGCCTATCACAACGGCTGGATCGACGTCGCCCAGTTGCGCACGCTGGCCAGGCCGCTCGCCAAGAACGGCTACGGCCGCTATCTGCTGCAGATCGCCGAGCACGGAGTGGTGCCTTGAAAGTCATCCAGACGCGCCTGCCGGGCTGCGTGGCGATCGAGCCGGCCGTGTTCGGCGATGCGCGCGGTTTTTTTTACGAAAGCTACAATGCGGAAAAATTCAAGGCAGCCGGGCTGGACCTGCGCTTCGTGCAGGCGAACGTGTCGCGCTCGGCGCGTGGCGTGTTGCGTGGCCTGCACTACCAGTGGCCCAATCCGCAGGGCAAGCTGGTCAGCGTGGTCGAGGGCGAGGTGTTCGATGTCGCTGTCGACATCCGCCGCGGCTCGCCGACCTTCGGCCAGTGGGCCGGTGTGATGCTGACGGCCGAGAACCATCGCCACTTCTGGGTACCCGAGGGCTTCGCCCACGGCTTCGTCGTGCTGTCGGAGTTCGCCACGTTCGCCTACCAGTGCACCGCGCTGTACGACGCCAAGGCCGATGCGGGTGTGCGCTGGAACGATCCGGCCATCGCGATCGACTGGCCGGTCAGCGCGCCGCTGCTGTCGGGCAAGGACGAGAAGGCGCCGCTGCTCGCCGATATCGCGCCGGAACGGCTGCCGGTCTGGAACGGTTAGCCCGCTTCGCGCGGATGGGCAAGGGGAGCGGCTCGCCCGCCGTTGCCTGTCCGCTCGCCGTCCATGCCTAAAACGTTCCACAACGATACAGGTGCCTTTTGAAAATTCTCCTGCTCGGCGCCAACGGCCAGGTCGGGTTCGAACTGCAGCGCAGTCTCGCGCCGCTCGGCGAGGTCGTCGCGGCGACACGCAGCGGCAGCTTGCCCGGCGCGGCCGCGTGTGAACGCGTCGACCTGTACGACACCGAAGCGCTGGATGCCCTGTGCATGCGCGTCGCGCCTCAGCTCATCGTCAACGCCGCGGCGCATACCGCGGTCGATCGCGCCGAGGACGAGGAAGAACTCGCCCTGCGCGCCAATGGCGCCGCACCCGGCGCGCTCGGCCGCTGGGCCGCGCGGCATGGTGCTGCCGTCGTGCACTATTCCACCGACTACGTCTTCGACGGCCAGGGCACGCGGCCTTATCGCGAAGACGACGCGACTGCGCCGATCGGCGCCTACGGCCGTACCAAACGCGCCGGCGAAGACGCGCTGGCGGCGAGCGGTGCGGCCTATCTGAATTTCCGCACGGCCTGGGTCTACGCCGCGCGCGGCGGCAATTTCCTGCGCACGATGCTGCGCCTGGCGCGCGATCGCGATCGCCTGGGCGTCGTCGCCGACCAGCGCGGCGCGCCGACGCCCGCGCGCCTGATTGCCGGCACGACCGCGTGCGTGCTCGCACGCTGGCTGCATCACGACGCGCCGACACGTGAGGCGATGTCGGGCAGCTATCACCTGGTCAGCGCCGGAGAATGCAGCTGGCACGATTTCGCGGTCGCGATCTTCGCGCAGGCGCGCGCCGCGGACCTGATTGCGAAAATTCCCGAGGTCGCGCCGATCGCGGCCGCCGACTACCCCACCAAGGCGCGCCGGCCGGCGTATTCCGTGCTCGACACGCGCAAGCTGCGCGAGACGTTCGGCCTGGACCTGCCGGACTGGCGGCACGGCCTGCGCGACGTCATCGGCGAGCTGGCCGCTTGAGGGATATGTCGCGCCAGCGCGTCGACACTTACCGACCGGGACGCGCGAGCACGTCCAGGCTTACTGATCCGGACACTTGCCCATGCTGATTCCCGTAATCCTGTCCGGCGGCGCCGGCACCCGTCTCTGGCCGGTGTCGCGCAGCGCCTATCCAAAGCCCTTCATGCGGCTGGCCGACGGCGAGTCGCTGCTGTACAAGACCCTCGACCGCGCGCTGGCCGTGGCCGACGACGGCCATGTGCTGACCGTCACCGGCCGCGACTACTATTTCCTGACGCGCGACGAATACGCGCTGCACCCGCAGGCGAACCTCGATCGCCTGCCGTTCCTGCTGGAACCGGCCGGACGCAATACTGCCCCGGCTATCCTGCTCGCCGCACAGCACGCGGTCAGCCATATCTCGCCCGACGCCGTGCTGCTGGTGCTGCCGGCGGACCATCTGATCCGCGAACTCGACCGTTTCGCCGCCGACGTGCGCCGTGCGCGCGAGCTGGCCGAGACCGGCTGGCTGGCCACGTTCGGCATCGTGCCCACGCACGCGGAGACCGGTTTCGGCTACATCCGCCTCGGTGCGGCGATAGCCGGCTCCGCGGGCAGCGAGGTCGCCGCCTTCGTCGAGAAGCCCCGGCGCGAAGTGGCCGAGACCTATCTCGCCGCCGGCGATCATCTCTGGAATTCGGGCATGTTCTGCTTCCGTGCCGATGCGCTGCTGCTTGCAGCCGCGCAGGCGTGTCCCGACGTGCTCGCCGCCGCGCAGGCCTGCCAGGCCAGCGCGATCAGCGGCGAAAGCCCGATCGAATACGCGCGGGAGGCCTTTCTCGCCCAGCCCGACATCTCGATCGACTACGCGGTGATGGAGCACGCGTCGCGCCGCGCCGTAGTGCCGGCCTCGTTCGACTGGAGCGACATCGGCTCGTGGAAGGCGGTCAGTGATCTCGAGCCCGAGTCCGACGAGCATGGCAACCGCGTGCGCGGCCAGGCCATCCTGATCGAAAGTTCCAATTGCTACATACAGAGTGACAAGCGCATGGTCGCCGCGGTCGGCGTGCGCGATCTCGTCATCGTCGACACCGACGACGCCGTGCTGGTCGCCGACCGCGATCGCGCACAGCAGGTCAAGCTCGTGGTCGACCGCCTGCGCGCGGACAAGCACGACGCGGCGGCCTTCCACCAGACCGTGCACCGGCCCTGGGGCAGCTATACGGTTCTGGAAGACGCCGACGACTGCAAGGTCAAGCGCCTCGTGGTCAAGCCCGGCCATGTGCTGAGCCTGCAGAAGCATCATCGCCGCAGCGAGCACTGGACCGTCGTCAAGGGCACGGCCAAGGTTCGGGTCGGCGAGCGCGAGTTCCTGCTCAACGCGAACGAATCCACCTTTATCCCGATCGATACGCTGCACCGGCTGGAAAACCCGACCGTAGAGGACATCCACCTGATCGAAGTCCAGTGCGGCGACTATTTCGGCGAAGACGACATCGTGCGGCTGGAAGACCGCTACGGCCGCGCGGCGCGCGGCTGAGCGGAGACCTGATCACGTTCGGCGCGATCGTCCCGCTTGCGGATAGGCCACGCGGAGCATCCCGATGGATTGCCCGGGAGATCGTGCGCGGTAGGGACAGTGAAGGCCTGCGATACGCAAGTGAGAGCGGGGGCAGCGAAACCCGGTGTAGAGCGTCATCTGTTCCGGCGCGGCCATAGGGGCCGGCGCCGTCTTTTTCTGCAGAGGAGTTTTCCATGTCCATCCGTCGCCTCGCCGCAGGCCTGGCCGCATTGCTCGGCGCCGCCGGCGCCCATGCCGAAGTCCCGCTCGCCGACTTCGCGCGGCATGTGCAGTACTCCAGCGTCAAGATCTCGCCGGACGGCGAGTACATCGCCGCCGATGCCGTGATCGACAACCGCCGCTCGCTCGCGATCATCCGCCTGAGCGACATGAAGGCGACGCGCATCACGCCGCGCATGGATGAAGTCGTCGACTTCACCTGGGTCGGCAAGCAGCGGCTGATGTACCGGGTCGGCGAACCGATTGGCGGACTCGAGCGGCCGGTCGCCAACGGCGAGCTGTATTTCGTCGATGCCGACGGTGGCCGCAACGAGATCCTGTTCGGCTATCGCGCGGGCAAGGAATCCACCGGTACCCACATCAAGGCAGTCAGTCCCGAGCGCGCCAGTGCCTTCCTGATCGACGACCTGCGCGACGACGACGACAACATCCTCATCCGTGTGCACGAATGGAAGAGCACCGCCGAGCCGACCCCGCCGGTGGTCTACAAGTTCGACGTCAACGACGGCTCGAAGAAGCGCCTGTTCGTTTCGCCGATACGCAGCGCGAATGGATTTCTCGCCGATCACGCCGGCAACGTCAATTTCGCCTACGGCGTCGACGTCAACAATCGCTGGCAAGTGATGTATCGCGGCAAGGACGGCGGCGACTGGACCACGGTATTCGACGGCACCAACACGCCGGGCGAGCCCACGCCGCTGGCTTATGACCGCGACAACAAGACCGTCTACTGGTCCTGCGAGCCCGAGGGCAAGATCGGCGGCCTGTGTTCGTGGACCGCGGACGAGCGCACCCTCAAGCCGGTCTGGTCGGCCAAGGACGTCGAGATGGATTCGATCCTGATGGACTTCGACGACACCACCGTTGTCGGCGTGCGCGCCTACCCGGGCCGCTCGGCCGTCGGCGTCATCAACAAGAAGACCGCGATGATCGAGTCGCTGTCGATGCTGATGCAGCAATTTCCCGGCGAAACCGTCGAGGTCACCTCGGTCAGCAAGGACGGCAAGCGCGCGATCGTTGCCGTGCACAGTGACGTGAACCCCGGCGAATTCTTCCTGTACGACCGCGACAACAAGAAGCTGGCGGCGATCCTCAAGCGTGCCGACAAGATCGATCCGGACCAGATGGCCGCGATGGAGCCGATCAAACTCAAGTCGCGCGACGGTCTTGATCTCAACGGCTATCTGACCCGGCCGCTCGGCCAGGAGCAGGGCAAGAACCTGCCGCTCGTCGTCTACGTCCATGGTGGCCCGTTCGACGTGCGCGACTACTGGAGCTACGACCCGACCGTGCAGATGCTAGCGAGCCGCGGCTACGCCGTGCTGCAAGTCAATTTCCGCGGCTCCGGCGGCTACGGCCACGCGTTCGAGGTCGCTGGCTACCGGCAGTGGGGCGGCACCATGCAGGACGACGTGACCGACGCGACGAAATGGGCGATCGGGCAGGGCATCGCCGATGCCAAGCGCGTCTGCATCTACGGCACGAGCTACGGCGGCTATGCGGCGTTGATGGGCGCCGTGCGCGAGCCGGGCCTGTACCGCTGCGCGATCGGCGATGCCGGCGTCTACGATCTGCGCCTGATGCTGACGCGCGGTGACGTGCAGGATTCACGCTACGGCGAGAACTACCTCAAGCAGACGGTCGGCGACGATAGCGGCTTCCTTGCCGGGCGCTCGCCGATCACGCAGCTCGACAAGATCAAGGCCAGCCTCATGCTGATCGTCGGCGGCCAGGACAAGCGCGTGCCGCCGGTCCACGGCGAGAGCGTGCACAACGCGCTCGAAAAAGACCGCGTGAAACACGAATGGCTTTATCAGCGCACCGAGGCGCACGGTTTCTACGACGAGAAGAACATCGAGGACATGTACGCACGCATGCTCGCGTTCCTCGATGCGAACATCGGCGGCAAGGCGCAGCCCGCGCCCTGAGGCGCCGACGGCGCCGCGCTGCCGGTAACGGCGGCGCGGCGTCCGGCCATGGTGATTCGCGGCAGGCGAATGCAGCCGGCCGTTCCGCAGGGACATCCGATGCGCACGCTTGGTCTTCTGCTCTGCCTCGTGAGCCTGTGCGGCACGGCCGCCGCGGCCGATCCCGTCCCGATCGCCGCGTTCGCGCAGCCGCTGCGCTACGAGAACGTGCGCATCTCGCCCGACGGCGCCTACCTCGCCACCGACAGCCTTTCCGGCGGCAGGCGCAGCCTGCGGCTGATGCGTCTGGCCGACCGGCATACCGTGGACGTGGTGCCGCGCGAACACGACGAAGTGGTCGCGTTCCACTGGGTCAACGCGCGCCGGCTGCTCTATACCGTGGGAACCAAGCTGCCCGGCGTCGAACAGCCCGTGCCGACCGGCGAACTGTTCTTCGTCAACGCCGACGGCTCCGACCGCGCGCTGCTGTTCGGTGCGCGCGCGGGCCGTTTCGACGCCGGCACGCACATCAAGAAATTGCGCCCGGAGAAGGCCAGCGCGACGCTGCTCGATGCGCTGCGCCGCGACGAGCGCAACATCCTGGTCTGGAGCGCCGGCAGCCAGCTCGACTCAGGCGCGGGCGAACATGCGGTCTGGCGCATGGACGTCGTCGACGGCGCGCGCAAGCGCTTGTTCGCGTCGCCGCTGCGCTATCCGGCCGGCTTTCTCGCCGATCCTGCCGGCGTCGTGCGCTTCGCCTACGGCAGCAATGCCGACAATATATACAAAGTACTTTATCGCGGCGGCGGGCGGCGCGACTGGCAGGTCGTGTTCGACGGCAACGCTGCCGGCGGACGCGCCGAACCGCTGGCCTACGCCGCCGACGGCAAGACGACCTATTGGCGCTGCCAGCCAGAGGGCAAGACCGGCGGCGTGTGCCGCTGGTCCGCCGACGCGCGCGAACTGCAGCCCGTGTGGAGCAGTCGCGAGGTCGAAAGCGATCGCCTGCTGCTCGATTTCGACGGCCATACGCTGGCCGGTGTGATCGCCGAACCGGGCAAGCCGGCGTTGACGGTGATCGACAGGAACGCCGCGGTCATCGAGGTGCTGCGCACGCTGCTGCCGCGCTTTCCGGGGCAGGTCGTCGACATCGTCTCGGCGTCCGACGACGGCAGCCGCGTCGTAGTGCAGGTGCGCAGTGATACCAATCCCGGCGAGTGGTACCTGTTCGAACGCGAGAGCGGAAACCTGCAGCCGCTGTTCCGTCGCGCCGAAGGCATCGATCCGGCCCGCCTCGCGACCATGGAGCCGCTGCGCTTCAACACGCGCGACGACCTCACCGTCTACGGCTATCTGACCAGTCCGCCCGGCCAGGAGACGGCGAAGAACCTGCCGGTGGTCGTGCTCGCGCACGGTGGTCCCTATTTCGTGCGCGACCGCTGGCAATACGATCCGACGGTGCAACTGCTCGCCAGCCGCGGCTATGCCGTGCTGCAGGTCAATTTCCGCGGCTCCGAAGGCTACGGCGCTGCGTTCGAAGTGGCCGGCTATCGCGAGTGGGGCGGCCGTATGCAGGACGATCTGACCGATGCGACGCGCTGGCTGATCGCGCGCGGCATCGCCGACCCGCACCGCATCTGCATCCTCGGCACCAGCTACGGCGGCTATGCCGCGCTGATGGGCGCCGTGCGCGAGCCGGATCTCTACCGCTGCGCCATCGGTCACAGCGGCGTCTACGATCTGCGCCTGCTGTTCCGTGAGGGACCGCTCGGCGAATCGCCGTTCGGCCGCAACTTCCTCAAGCGCGTGCTCGGCGAGGACGAGGACGAACTCGCGCGCCGCTCGCCCGTCACCGCACTCGACGCGATCAAGGCCCGCCTGATGCTGATCGCCGGCGGACAGGACAGGACAGTGCCACCGCTGCACAGCCAGAACCTGCACGCCGCGCTCGACCAGCGCGGCGTCGCGCACGAATGGCTGTTCCGGCCCAGCGAAGGGCACGGCTTCTATGGCGAGGAAAACCGCGCCGACCTGTATCGGCGCCTGATCGAGTTTCTCGATGCGTCGACGGTGCCGTGAGGTGAAATCCCGATCGAGGGTAGAGCTTCGCTGACAGCTTGAAGCCCTCCCCTTGAAGGGGAGGGCTTAACGGCGCAGGTCGCCCGTGGGGCACTGTGTTTTAGTTTTACAATTAATCTTTAATCTAAAATGTTTATTATCTACTTCGCCGCAGCCGCCTTCGGCGTCAACAGCAGCAGTCGCCCGCCGGATCCGTTCATCTGGTCTTCCAGCAGCCACAGGTTGCCGTCCGGACCCTGTTCCACTTCGCGGATGCGTTCGCCCATGTCATAGCGTGCGGCTTCCTTCGCGCTGTCGCCGCTGAACTCGACGCGTACCAGCGCCTTGCTCGACAGGCCGCCGATGAAACCGTCGCCGTTCCAGTCGGCGAACGGCTTGCCCGTGTAGATGATGAAGCTCGACGGCGAGATCACCGGCGTCCAGCTCACGGCCGGGGCGTGGAATTCGGGACGCGTGGAATGATCCGGAATTTCCTTGCCGTCGTAGTGGTCGCCGTTGGAGACGACCGGATAGCCGTAGTTGTCGCCGCGCACGACGAGATTGAGCTCGTCGCCGCCCTTCGGGCCCATCTCGACGTTCCAGAGCTTGCCAGCGCCGTCGAAGGCCAGGCCCAACGGGTTGCGGTGGCCGAGGCTCCAGACCTGCGCGGCGACGCCGCCCTGGTCCGCGAACGGATTGTCCTTGGGCAGCGAGCCGTCGTCGTTGAGACGCACGATCTTGCCGAGGTTGGACTTCATGTCCTGGGCCGGATCGAAGTGCTGGCGCTCGCCCGAGCTGATGAACAGATGGCCGTCGGGCGCGAACGCGATGCGGTGGCCGTAGTGGCCGCGGCCGCTGATCTTCGGCTCCTGGCGCCAGATCACCGCGAGCTCGCTCAGTGCGCCGCCGCCCTTGTCGTCGAGGCTCAGCTTCGCGCGCGCCACGGCGGCGCCACGCTTGTCGCCGTCGCCGGATTCCGCGTAGCTCAGATAGATCCAGCCGTTGTCGGCGAACTTCGGATGCAGCACGACGTCGCCGAAGCCACCCTGGCCACCGTAGTCCACGGCCGGCGCGCCGCTGACATCGCTGATACGGCCGTCCTGCGTGACGAGCTTGAGCTTGCCCTTCTTCTCGGTCACGAGCAGGCGGCCGTCGGGCAGGAAGGTCATCGCCCAGGGCTCGCTGAGCTTGGCCACGGGCTTCGTATCGAACGGTGCGGGCGCGGCCGTCTGGGCGGCGCAGGCGGATGCGCCGAGCGCGGCCCCCAGCAGCAGGATCAGCCTCGTACGTTTTGCGGTCATCGTGGTCATGCGCATTCTCGGCAGGTGCGCCGACTGCGGCGCGGAACACGGTATATGCACGAGTGGACGCAAAGAAAACGTCAGGCCGAGGCCGGCAAACCGCCGATCGATGGAAATGCGGGTGCAATCATCCTGCAACCAAAGCCTCACATTGCCTATGTACTTTGCGATCTTTCCCGCGCACGGAAGGACTCCGGCGTATGTCCCATGCAACCGCGATCGTGATCGGTGCCGGCATCGTCGGCCTTGCGCTGGCCCGCGCGCTGGCTCTGCGCGGCGGCCGCGTCGTGGTGTTCGAGCGCCACGAACGCCCTGTCGGCGCGACGCTGCGCAATGCCGGCGCTGTCTGGCTGCTCGGCGTGGACGATCCACACGAGCTCGACCAGGCGCGCCGCTCGCGCGCGGTCTGGCGCGAATTCTGCGACGACGCCGACGTCTGGCACGACCCGGCCGGCTGTCTCGTGCCGGCCTTCGATGCGGACGAATGGGCGCTGCTGCAGGAATTCGCGGCGGCCAACCGCGGCGTGCGCGAGTGCGAACTGCTCGATCCCGCCGCCGCGCGCCAGCGTTCGGCCTGGGTCGCCGCGCGCGGCCTGCGCGGCGCGCTGTATTCCGGCGAGGACATGCTGGTCGACCCGCGCGTGGTGATGCGCCGCCTGCCGGCGTGGCTGGCGGCGCGGCACGAGATCGAATTTCGCTGGAAGCACACGGTGACACGCATCGAACACCCCTATGTCTGGAGCGGTGGCCGGCGCCACGCGGCCGATGCGATCTATGTGGCCGGCGGCGCCGAGACGGAACTGCTGTTGCCGGGCCTGGCCGCGGAAGCGCGTCCACGGCTGCAGCGGCGCCTGCTGCTGCGCCTGGCCGCGCAGCCGGACGGGTTCCGCCTCGGCGCGATGCTCTGCAGTGCGGCAGCGCTGGCGCGACAGGCCTCTGCCGCGGCGCCTGGTCTGCACGCGCACGGCCCCGGCGACGCGGGAGCCGCGCCCGATCTGCGCCTGCTGCAGAACGGCAGCGGTGAACTCGTCGTCGACGCCGGCCTCGCGGTCGACGAGTCCGATGCCGGCCAGCGCCACGCGCTGGCCGCGCTGCGGCGTCTCGTCGAACTGCCCGATTGCCGCATCGTGCAGGGCTGGACGCTGCCGCAGCTTCACGCGCCGACGAGTGCCGTGGCGATGCAAGCCGCGCCCGGCGTCACCGTCGCCGCTGCGCCCGGGCGCAGCGGCCTGGGCATGACGACCGCGTTCGGCCTGGCCGAGGACATCGTCGCCGGCACGCCGCGCGCGCGTCCGGCCGATGTCTCGCTCAGCGTACGCCGTGCATGAGCCGTCGCAGCAGCGGCGCGAGCGCGAACGCGACCACGGCGCAGCCCAGGCCGATCCAGAGCATCACGCTGAACAGGTGGGAGTACTTGGCACCCGCGTCGGCAAAAGCGAGCGTGGTGCCGGCGGGGATCTCGATCGCGGCGAGCTTGCCGAACTGCGCGGCCAGGGTTTCGGAGAACGCGGTCGCGAGGAACCAGGTGCCCATCATGAGGCTGACCACGCGCGGCACCGACAGCTGGCTCACTGCCGACAGGCCGACCGGTGAAAGGCACATTTCCCCAAGTTCCAGAATGAAATAAGCCGCTACCAGCCACCACACGCTGGCCTGCTGGCCGGTGGCGCCGGCGTGCTGCGCCGCCCACAGCAGCGGCAGGAAGGAAAGCCCGGCCAGCAGCAGCCCCAGCGCCGACTTGACCGGCTTGGACGGATCCGCGCCGCGGGCGTCGAGCCAGCCCCACAGGCCGCTGAACAGCGGCGCGAGCAGGACCAGGAACAGTGCACCGAGATAGGTCAGCGAACCGGCCGTCTGCGGCAGCACCAGGCAGTCGCGCACGAGCAGCACCAGCGCGACGACGACGACGGTGCCGAACAGCACGCGCGGCGCGCGTGACAGCGGGTCGCGGTCGGACAGGCGCGCGGCGACGACGAACGCGCCCGGCGCGAGCAGCAGCACGACGATGGACCATGGCGCGGTCTGCACGAACAGGCTTACGTTGGCGAACCAGTCGCTGCTCCAGGTCAGCGCCGGCGTGGGCTGCACCAGCGCCGGAACGAGATCCTTCGTGAGCAGGCGGTCGGTGAAGGTGACCCACGAGCCGTAGGTCTGCTCGTACAGCGTGAAGAACACCAGGCACATCGCGATCATCGACATCAGCGCGATCATCTGGTGGCGCTGCACGCGGTTGCACTGGGTCGTGATGAACCAGGCGAACCAGCCGAGCACGGCCAGCATCATGAGGATCATCAGCGCGAGCGCGGGCGTGATCTCGCCGCCGAGCTTGAACGCGCCGTTGGCCACGGCCCACATCAGGCCGGCGACCGGCAGCAGGCCCGCGGCGGCGCCCGCATAGATCAGCCATTCGCGAGGAACGCCGGCGACGCGTTCGCGCAGACGTACGGGATCCGGTGCCTCGGCATGGCCGCGCAGGTATTTCTGGCCCCAGAGGAATTGCAGCAGGCCGAGCAGCATGCCGAAGCCGGCGATGCCGAAGCCGTAGGCCCAGCCCAGGGTCTGGCCGAGATAGCCGCAGATGATGGACGCCAGCAGCGACCCGAGGTTGATGCCGGCGTAGAACAGCGCAAAGCCGGAATCACGGCGCGGATCGTCGGGCGCATAGAGCTTGCCGACGATGGTCGAGATGTTGGGCTTGAGGAAACCCACGCCCATGATGATCAGCGACAGCGAGAAATAGAACGCGAACAGCGCGCCCTCGTCGCGCTGCGTCACGCCGTCGACGATGCGCGCCTCGTGCCCTTCGAACGCCATGCCTGCGTGGCCCAGCACCAGCAGCAGTCCGCCGAACAGCACCGCCTTGCGCATGCCGAGCCAGCGATCGGCGAGCAGGCCGCCAATGACCGGCAGGCAATAGACCAGACCGCCGTAGGCGCCGATCACGTCGTAGCCGACCTCGTCGCCGAACTTGTGGTGCTGCAGCAGGTACAGCAGCAGCAGCGCCTTCATGCCGTAGAACGAGAAGCGCTCCCACATCTCGGTGAAGAAGCAGACGTAGACGCCTTTGGGATGACCGAGAAAGGTGTCGGTCGCGTCGTAGGGCGCGGCATGCGGAAGGACTGCGGACATGCGGATTCCGGTCGGTGCGGGGTGGCCGGAGTATAGCCATGCTGTTTCGCGACGCAGGCGCTTCGCCCGGGCGGGATGCGTCGCACGCGTTGCCGCCGCGGCGCCGAAACGTTAACGTTTCCGGATGACCAGACCCTATCGATCCTGCATGGTTTCCTTCGTGCTGGCCGCGCTGCTGTCGGCCTGCGTCCCTTCTCCCCGTCCCGAGTCCGCCAAGGTCTCCACCGCTACCGCCGCGCCGCTCGCGTCAACGCCGCAGCAGGCCTTTCTGCTGCGTCTGCGCAGCCTCTGCGGCAAGGCGTTCGCGGGCCGCATCGTCGCCGACACGCCAGCGACGGCCGACGACCCGTTCGCCGGCAAGCCGCTCGTCATGCACGTGCGCGAGTGCGACGGCGATACGGTGCGCATTCCGTTCCACGTCGGTGACGACCATTCGCGCACCTGGGTGATCACGCTCGGCGACGGGCACCGCGTGCTGCGTCTGAAGCACGAGCATCGCCATGCCGACGGTAGCGACGACGCGATGACGCTGTACGGCGGCAACAGTCGTGCGCTGCCGGAAGCAAAGCCGGCGGAAGAAATGGCGGGTCAATGGCGCTTCGAGTTTCCCGCCGACCTGTATTCGATGGCGCTGTTCCGCGCGCAACATCGGACGATTTCGATCAGCAACGTCTGGGCCGTCGAACTGGATGCGCAGCGCTTCGTCTACGAACTTGCGCGGACGAACCGGCTGTTCCGCGTCGAGTTCGACCTGACCCAGCCGCAGCCGTTGCCGCCGCCGCCCTGGGGTGCGACAGCGGCTCACTGAAGCGGGCGCGGACGCGGCCCCGGACGCGCCAGCAGCGGGGTCGGTTTTCCCGCTGCGTCGATGCCTGCGTCGGCGGTGGCGTCCTCAGGCGTGCGCCGCTCGTGCCTGCGCGCCGGGCTCTCCGGCTCACGCTCGAATGCCCCACCGCTTGATGCGATGCAGCACGAGCAGGCGCGCTCAGCACGACGTTGCACGACGCCGCGCAACGATGCGTCGACCGCGCCCGCCCGCATGTGCAGCGGTTATGCTTGGCGCCCCCGCGCCAGCCGTGCGGGTCGTTACCTATTCCCGGAGTCCGCATGAGTACACCTGCCATTCCGCAGCTGACTGTCCGCGCCGTCATCTTGTCGGTGGTGCTGGCGATGATCCTCGCTGCTGCCAACACCTACCTCGGCCTGTTCGCCGGCCTGACCATCGCCACGGCGATCCCGGCCGCGGTCATCTCCATGGCCGTGCTGCGCGTGCTCGGCGGCGGCACCATCCTCGAGAACAACATCGTGCAGACCGGCGCCTCGGCCGGTTCGTCGATCGCGGCGGGTGTGATCTTCACGATCCCCGCGCTGATCATCCTCGGCTACTGGCAGGACTTCCGCTATTCCTGGGTGTTCGCGATCGCCGGGCTCGGCGGTCTGCTCGGCGTGCTGTTCTCGGTGCCGCTGCGCCGCTCAATGATCGTCGAGGACCCGCTGCCGTTTCCCGAAGGCAAGGCCGCGGCCGAAGTGCTCAAGGCCGGCGAGAACCCGGGACCGGGCATCCGCATCCTCGCCGTGTCCTCGGTGCTCGGCGCCGTGGTCAAGCTCATGGCCGAAAGTGGCCTGCGCCTGATTCCCGACAATGCCGCCGTTGCCGGTTTCTTCGGCAAGTACCTCGGCTACATGGGCACCGGCCTGTCGCCGGCGCTGCTCGGCGTGGGCTACATCGTCGGCCTCAACATCGGCATCGTCGTGCTCTCGGGCAGCGTGCTGTCCTACAACATCGCGATTCCGCTGTTCCACGCGTTCGCCACGACCTTCGATCCGGAACTGGCCGCCCGCCTCGTCGGCAAGGGCGCCGCGGAAGCAGCCGGCATGATCCGCGGCGAGAAGGTGCGCTACCTCGGTGTCGGCGCGATGCTGATCGGCGGCATCTGGACATTGTTCTCGCTGCGCAAGTCGCTGCTGTCGGGCATCAGGAGCGGCATCGCCGCGGCGCGCAAGGGCACCAGCGCCGATGTCCCCGAAACCGAACGCGACCTGCCGATGAAGTGGATGCTGATCGCGCTCGTGATATTCGTGCTGCCGCTGCTGCTGCTCTACCAGGCCATCGTCGGCAACTGGCTGGTCAGTGTGCCGATGGCCATCATCATGGTCGTCGCGGGCTTCCTGTTCGTGTCGGTGTCGGGCTATCTCGCCGGCCTCGTCGGCTCGAGCAACAACCCGGTCTCCGGCATCACCATCGCGACCATCCTGTTTGCCTCCGTCGTGCTCATGCTGCTGCTCGGACGCGACTCGCCGATCGGCGCGGTCGCCGCGATCATGATCGGCGCGGTGGTCTGCTGTGCGGCCGCGGTCGGTGGCGACAACCTGCAGGACCTCAAGGCCGGCTATCTCGTCGGCGCGACGCCGTGGAAGCAGCAGGTCATGCTCGCGATCGGCTCGCTGTCCTGCGCGCTGGTCATGGCGCCGGTACTGAATCTGCTCGCGGTCGCCTACGGCATCGGCGAAGCCACGCCGCAGCATCCGAACCCGCTCAATGCACCGCAGGCGCAGCTGATGGCTTCGGTCGCGAAAGGCATGTTCGGCGGCAAGCTGCCGTGGGACATGATCATTGCCGGTGCCGTGATCGGCGCCGTCATCATCGCCATCGACGAATGGCTCAAGGCGCGCAAGGCGCATTTCCGCGTGCCCGTGCTGGCCGCCGCGATCGGCATCTACCTGCCGCTCGAACTCATGGTGCCGATCTTCCTCGGCGGCGTGCTCTCGTACCTGGTCGAACGCCGCTTCGGCGTGCCGGCGACCGACGAGGAAGCGCGCGACCGCGTGCATCGTCCGGGCACGCTGTTCGCCGCGGGCCTGATCACCGGCGAGGCCCTCATGGGCATCGCGATCGCGATCCCGATCGTCGTCAGCGGCAAGGCCGACGTGCTCGCGCTGCATGGCTGGGAACTCGGCCAGATCGCCGGCCTCGCCGTGCTCGCCTTCATCGGCGCGCTGCTGTTCCGCAGCGCGATCAAGGGCCAGCCGAAAGCCTGATCCTCGTTTCCGCCGCCGCGACCATCGCGGCGGCGGACTTAGCGGATTCCACTGGGGGAGTTCTGGACAAGTTGTTTGGACTGTCGCTCTTGCGATGTACACCAGATCCCCACAACCCCGCCAAACGCCTGCTGCGCAGGCATTTGGCCGCCCCCTTGACTCAAGGGGGCTCCAGAATCAAAAGCAAACTTCGACTTGTTCACAGGTTTTTCAATGGATAACGTCATGAAACTTCCCGTTTCCCTGGGTTTTGCGCTCTTCGCCGCACTGGCTTCGGACGCCGCATTCGCGGCGCGCGGCCTCGACGTCAACGATCTCGTCAACCTCGAACGCATCAGCGATCCGCAGGTCTCGCCCGATGGCCGCTTCGTTGCCTATCAGCTGCGCCAGACCGATTTCGCCGCGAACAAGGGTGTTAACGGTCTGTGGCTGCTGCGCCTCGACGGTAAGTCGGCGCCGCTGCGCCTGACCGCGGAAGGCGCGAGCAGCGCCGGTCCGCGCTGGTCGGCCGACGGCCGCAGCATCTTCTATACCGCGGTCCAGGACGGCGTGAACCAGCTCTGGCGCATCGACGTCGCGCCGGCGTTGTCCCAGCGCGAGCAGGACAAGCAGGCGCTGATGCGCAACGCCTTCGAGGCGGCGCCCGCGGCGGCGATCGTCTCCAGCGGCCTGCCCGTCGACGTCGGCAGCTTCAAGCTGTCGCCCGACGGCAAGCACGTGCTGCTGTCGCTGGACGTGTTCACCGATTGCTCTGACATCGACTGCACGAAGAAGCGCCTCGACGACACCGCCGCGGCCAAGGCCACGGGCCAGCTCTACGACTCGCTGTTCGTGCGCCACTGGGATACCTGGTCCGACGGTCGCCGCAGCCAGCTGTTTCTCGGCGAACTCGGTGCCGACGGCAAGCTGCAGCCCAAGCTCAGGCTGATGTCGCGCGGGATCGACGGCGACGTGCCGTCCAAGCCTTTCGGCGACGATTCCGAATACGCGTTCTCGCCGGACGGCAAGACCGTCTATTTCGGCGCGCGCATTGCCGGCAAGACCGAACCCTGGTCGACCAACTTCGATCTTTACGCCGTGCCCACCGACGCATCGTCGCAGCCGCGCAACCTCACCGCGGCCAATCCGGCCTGGGACGCGAACCCGCTGCCCTCGGCCGACGGCAAGACGCTGTACTACCTCGCGATGAAGCGTCCCGGTTTCGAGGCCGACCGCTTCGGCGTGATGGCGCTGGATCTGGCCAGCGGCAAGAGCCGCGAGATCAACGCGGGCTGGGACCGTTCCGCCGGCGCGATCAAGCTTTCGGCCGACGGCAAGAGCATCTTCACGACCAGCGACGACAACGGCCAGCATCCGCTGTTCGCGATCGACATCGCCAGCGGCAAGGTGCGCACCGTGATCGGCGAAGGCCACATCAACGGCTACGACCTGGCCGGCAACACCCTCGTGTTCGGCCGCGACACGCTGAAGTCGCCCAGCCAGCTGTTCCTGACCACGCCCAAGGGCGGCAAGGCGAAGCAGCTGACCATGAACAACGCCGAGCGGCTCAAGGACGTGGTCTTCGGCGAACCGGAGTTCTTCGACTTCCAGGGTGCGAACAACGATCGCGTGCAGGGCTACGTGGTCAAGCCGTGGAACTATGAACAAGGCAAGAAGTATCCGGTCGCCTACCTGATCCACGGAGGCCCGCAGGGCGCCTACGGCAACGACTTCCACTACCGCTGGAATCCGCAGACCTATGCGGGCCTGGGCTTCGCCGTGGTCGCAGTGAATTTCCACGGCTCGACCGGCTACGGCCAGGCCTTCACCGATGCGATCTCCGGCGACTGGGGCGGCAAGCCGCTCGAAGACCTGCAGAAAGGCTGGGCCGCGGCGCTGGCGAAATACAGCTTCCTCGACGGCGACCGCGCCTGCGCGCTGGGCGCGTCCTACGGCGGCTACATGGTCAACTGGATCGCCGGCAACTGGCCGCAGCCGTGGAAGTGCCTGGTCAACCACGACGGTGTGTTCGACGCGCGCATGATGGGTTATTCCACCGAGGAACTGTGGTTCAGCGAGTGGGAAAACGGCGGCACGCCGTACGACAAGCCGGAGAACTACGAGAAGTTCAATCCGGTCAACCATGTCGCGAAGTGGAAAGTGCCGATGCTCGTGATCCAGGGCGGCCTCGATTTCCGCATCCCGCTGGAACAGGGCCTGGCCACCTTCACCGCGCTGCAGCGCCGCGGCATCGAAAGCCAGTTCCTGCACTTCCCGAACGAGAACCACTGGGTGCTCAAGCCGCACAACAGCGTGCAGTGGCACAACACGGTCAATACGTGGATACAGCGCTGGACGGCGCAGTAGTTCGGGAATCGGGAATCGGGAATCGGGAATCGGGAATCGGGAATCGGGAATCGGGA
>NZ_JAVTWC010000019.1:0-44629 GCF_032229445.1 Tahibacter sp. | reverse complement strand
GAATCGGGAATCGGGAATCGGGAATCGGGAATCGGGAATCGGGAATCGGGAATCGGGAATCGTAAAGACGTCCGCGGCGGTCGGTGTGTCAAGCGCTCGTCCGGCCCGTTGGGCGTTCGCGGGCGCCAGAACCTGACGGTTCTGAGCGTCGCCCGCTCTCCCTCCGACAAAGTCGGGGGGAGAGGGAGGACAAGCGCTCTCCCGGCCCGTTGGGCGTTCGGGGGGGGCGTCAGAACCTGCGGTTCTGGGCGGCGCCCCGCTCACCCGTGAACCGGGCGTGGAGAGGAGTGATTTCTAGCGGTGCGCGTCGCGCACCGCGGCGCCGCGATCCGGAAAGTCGGTGAAATAGCCGTCGACGCCGGCATCGAGCAATTGCCGCAGCTCCTGCTCCATGCTCAGGGTTTGGCCCTGCGGATCACGCACGAGAAACAGCGCTTCCGTGCGCAGTGTATACGTGTGCACCTGTAGTCCCGCCGCGTGGGCGAGCGCCGGCAACGGATGCGCGACGCCGGTCAGGGCCGCCGTCCCCGCGGAGTCCCGCATGCGCACGAGCAGATTGTCCTTCCACGGCGCGATGCCGTAGGCGTAACGCGCGCGCATCCAGTCCAGTACGGGCGCAGTGGCGAGATCGCCATAGCCAATCGGTTGCGTCTGCATACCGGGCAGTACCGTGCGCAGCCCCGGATACAGCGCATCGGGATCATCGCCCCGCGCCGCATGCCAGCGCAGGTCGTAGGGCAGGGCGAAGTGCTCGTTCCGCGGCGTGACGGCATCCGTATCGCCAAACAGCTGCATGAGTCGCGCATCGAGTCCCTCGGCCGGCAGAAGCCGCGTACGCAGCTCGATGAGGTTGGCCAGCTCGAAGGACTGGATGTAGATCCGCGCCGGATCGTGGAATCCGCTGCGCACGAGTTCGTCGACGAGCAGCGCCGAGATCGAGCGTGCGATCGGCGTGCCGTCGAGATGGCGGCCTTCGTGTTCGAAATACGTCGGATGCTTGGTCTCGGGATAGATCGCGACTGGCCGCGGTGCCGCGGCGGCCAGTGCGATGACCTCGGCGAACGTCGGGATCGCGAACGCGCCGTCGTAGTGCGTGTTCGTCGGGCGCAACTCCGGCAGGCGTTCGCGCGCGCGCAAGGTGCGTATTTCCGCGAGCGTGAAATCTTCGGCGAACCAGCCGTCGATCTCTTCGCCGTCGACGCGCTTGCGCGTGCGCCGATCGGCGAATTCGGGATGCCGCGCGACGTCGGTCGTGCCGCCGATCTCGTTCTCGTGGCGGCAGATCAGCACGCCGTCGCGCGTGACCACGAGGTCCGGTTCGATCGCGTCGGCACCCTGTTGGATCGCCAGCGCGTAGCTTTCCAGCGTGTGCTCGGGCCGGTAGCCGCTGGCGCCGCGATGGGCGATGACGAAAGGGCGTTCCGCGGGCATGCGCGATTCCGTAGGCGTGACGGCCGTCTGCGGGCTGCAGGCGGCCTGCAGCGCGATCAGAGCAGCCGTTGCCCAGCCGCGCAAGCCTGCTGTCTTCCGATTTGAGCCGGTGATGTCCATGGCACGCCAGGCGAAAGCCCCGGACGCAGTGTCCGCGCACTGTCTTACCGTTTGCGAACGGCGCCGGACGATTTGTCCGGTGCGGCGCCGGGATTACCGGACAAGCTCGTGATTCTTCGATCGGCGCGCGGTCCGCAGACTGCTCGGGCGGCAACGCGTCGCGGGCGCCGCCCACCGCGCGTTGCAGCTTCCCCTATGCAAGGAGCAGGCATGAAATCGCAGAGAGCTCGATCCTTCATTCGCGCGGCGTCGTTCGCGCGTCCGCTGCTGCTGGTCGCCGCGTTCGGCGTCAGCGGCACCCTTCACGCCGCGACGGCTCCCGGCGCGCCCGCCGGTCCGCCGCAGCGACACAACCTGACCACGTCCGGCGCGCAGGAGCAGGCGTCGATTGCGAGCGACGCGCAGGGCGGTGCCGTTGCCGTCTGGTACAGCGCGCCCGCGTTTCCCGCCCCGCAGGGCGTTCGCGCGCGACGCATCGATGCGGCCGGAGCGCCCTATGGCAGCGAGATCGTCGTCAATTCGACGCCGCTGTACGGCTCGATCGCCCGTCCGGAAGTCGCCGCCGACCGCGACGGCAATTTCAGCGTGGTCTGGACCAATCTCGGTGCGTCGTGGACCTCGTTGCCGCATGTCTACCGTCGCCGTTTCGATGCGGCTGGCAACGCGCTGGGCCCGGAAATGCGCCTCGACGACCTGGCGACGAACGAAGCCGGCACGGCAACGATCGCGATGAACGCCAGCGGCGCCAGCGTCGTTGCCTGGTATGCCTACGGCGGTGGTACTCACTTGCGTGTGCGTCGCTACGACCCCGCCGGCGTGGCGATCGGCAGCGAGATCACGGTCGCCACGATGGCGACGACGATCTACGGTCCGCAGATCCGCGTCGGGCTCGACGACGCCGGATGGTTCACCGTGGTCTGGACCGAGGACAAGAACAACGGCGCGAACTACGACGTATTCCGCCGCCGCTACGATGCGACCGGCACGGCCCAGGGCTTGGCGCAGCGGGTCAACAGCGCGATCACCGGACCGCAGCGCAAGGCCGACATCGCGATGGACGCGGCCGGCAACAGCGTCGTGATCTGGGACAGCCTGCCGTCGAGCAACAACGTCCGCATCGTCGGCCAGCGTTACGACAGCGCCGGCTTCGCGGTCGGAGGCGAGTTCGTCCTGGCGTATCAGTGGCCAGGCGCGGCTTCGCATGCCGCGGTCACCATGGCGCGCGCGAGCGGCGAGTTCACCGCGACCTGGCGCCGCGACGGCGGCCAGGTCTATCTGCGGCGCTACGCGGCGAACGGCACGGCCTACGGTGACGAGTTCGTCGCATCGACGACGGGAACGGGACACAACTATCCGCGTCTGGCCAGCGACGCCGACGGCGATCTCAGCCTGATCTGGCGTGACAACGAAGGCACGTCGAGCAACGACTATGGCGTGATGGGACGCCGCTACGCGGGCCAGGCCAGCATCGATCTGGGCGCCGATCTGAGTGGCAGCATCGATGCGTCCACCACCCCGGTCACACTGGAATACCGGCTCGACGTGCAGAACCTGCGGCCTGCGACCACGACACCCGGGCTCGGCAGCGCCAGCGGCATCGTCGCGCTCGTCAATCCACCGGCCGACGCAACGCTGCTCAGCGCCACCGGCGTCAACTGGTATTGCGACACGGCTTCCGGCGTGCCGCGCTGTACCTACCTCGCACCGCTCGCCGCTGGGGCCGTGGCGTCACCGTTGGTCGTGCGCGTGAGCGCCGGTCCTGATTCGGCGCCGGTGGCGAGTGTTCAGATCAGTGGCAATCAATACGACGCGGTGACGGCGAACGACGGGGATGTGGCGGTGCTGAATCTGCCCTAGCGGATGCCGTAAACGCGTTGTTTTTGTGTATTGAAGTGCTCTAGGGAAGTTTCACTCTCGTGCCTGTCTCCAGGCAACGTTGCCTGGAGACAGGAATTTCCCGGGTCATTTCTGGTTACGTGCAAACTCGCGCAGTCGCCGGATGCTCAAACCGCCCTCAGTCGCTGCGAGAACGCCGCATAGTCCGCCGCCAGCGGCTCGGCCCGCGCCGGCCTTTGCAGCAACGCCGCCAGCGCCGGCGGTATTTCGACGGTGCGGCCAATCAGCGGCTCGACGATGCTCTCGAACTTGGCCGGGTGCGCGGTAGCGACCACGCACCAGTCGCCATCCGCGCCGTCGCGGCGCAGGTCTTCCAGCACCCGCACGGCGGTCGCCGTATGCGGGCAGAACACTTCGCTGTGGTCGAGGAAGCGGCGCGCGATGGTGTCGCGGATCGTCGCGTCGTCGACACGCCGCGCGACGAAGGCCTGGCGCAGTTGCGCGTCGTCGGGATACAGCCAGCGCAGGCGCTCGAAGTTGCTCGGCGCGCCGACGTCCATGGCGTTGGCAATGGTCGCGACACTCGCCTGCGGTGCGTAGGCGCCGCCGCCGAAGAACCGAGGCAGCACGTCGTTGGCGTTGGTCGCGAGCACGATCCGGCCCAGCGGCAGGCCGATTGCGCGCGCGAGGATCGCGGCGAATGCGTTGCCGAGGTTGCCGGTCGGTATCACGAAGTTCAGCGGCTGACCGTGGGCGCGCCAGTGCGCGAGCGACGCCGCGGCGTAGTAGCTCATCTGCGGCAGCAGGCGGCCGAGGCTGATGCTGTTGGCGGAACTCAGCGGCACCTGCGCCTGCAGGTCCGCGTCGTTCAAGGCCTGCTTGACCAGCGCCTGGCAATCGTCGAACGCGCCATCGACTTTGTACGTGTGGATATTGTCGCCAAAGCAGCCGAGCTGGTGCGCCTGGCGCGGCGACACGCGCCCGTCGGGATACAGCACGGCGACGCGCAGTCCGGGCCGGCCGTGGAACGCCGCGGCCACGGCGGCGCCGGTGTCGCCGGACGTCGCCACCACGATGGTCAGCGGAACGCCGTCGATGCGCGGCAGCCGCGCGAGGCAGGCCGCGAGGAAGCGGGCGCCGAAGTCCTTGAACGCGGCCGTCGGACCGTGGATGAGTTCGAGCACGAAATCCTGCGGCGTCGCGAGTGCTTTCAGCGGCGCGGGGAAGTCGAACGCCTCGCGGCAGATCGCGGCGAGATCGCCGGCCAGCGCTTCGCCAGCGAGTCCATCCCCGGCAAAAAAGGGCTGCAGCAGCCGTGTCGTGATGCCGGGCAGGTCCTCGCAACCGTCGAAATCGCTTACCGAGAACTGCGGCAGTTCGGCTGGCACATAGAGGCCGCCGTCGGAGGCGAGGCCCGCCGCGATCGCGGCGCCGAGGCTACAAGGCGCGGCCTGGCCGCGCGTGCTGACGAACTTCATGCGATGACCTCGGCGGCCGGGCCGGCGACGGGAGACAGATAGGCCTGGCTCGTGAAACCCGCTGCGGCGAAGGCGGCCTGCATCGCCGGCGCGGCGCGCTGCGCCTGTACCGGCGACTCGAACCAGGCAAACACGCTGGGCCCGGCACCGGAGATGCTCGCGCCCATCGCGTCGTGATCAAGCGCGGCCTGCTTGACCGCGGCGAAGCCTTCGATCAGCGGCGCGCGGCGAGGCTCGACGAGCACGTCCTCGAGGCCGGCACGAACGAGTGCGGCATCGCCGCGCCAGCACCCGGCCAGGACCAGGCTCAGGTTCGCGCTCTGCGTGACGAACTGCTTGAGTTCATAGCTGCCCTGCAGGGCGGCGCGCGCGCGCCGCGTTTCCAGTACCGCGTCGGGGTGTACGAGCACACAGGTCCATTCGGGAGGGACGGGCACGGAAACCGTATGGTTCGCGGTGGCGAGGACCACGCCGCCGAGCAGCATCGGCCCGACGTTGTCGCCATGGCGGCCGCCGCTCGCGACGGCTTCGCCGGTGACTGCGAACGGATACAGCGCGGTGCGCGACAGCGGTTCGTCGAGCAGCGCATTGGCCGCGACGAGGGCGGCGATGCATGACGCCGCCGAACCGCCCATGCCCGAGCCCAGCGGTATGCCCTTGTCGAGTTCGATCTCGAAGCCGTAGTCCAGCTGCAAGGCCACGCGCAGCGCGATCAGCGCCGCGCCGGCGGTATTCGCCGGTGCCGCCAGCGGCAGGTCGACCGTGCTGCCGCGGATCGCGCTGATGCGCACTTCGGGCTCGTCGATGCGCCGCACCGTGGCGCGGTCGCCGGCGCCGGTGATCGAGTGGCCGAGGATGTCGAAGCCGACGCCGATGTTGCCGACCGAGGCCGGCGAAAACGCAGTCGCGGACGTACGCATCAGACGCGTGCTCCGAGGTTGCCGGCGACGCGCAGCAGGTCGGCGAACACGCCGGCCGCGGTGACTTCCGGTCCGGCGCCGGGGCCCTGCACCACGAGCGGGTTGTTGCAATAGCGCCGAGTGGAGAATTGCACGATGTTGTCCGTCTCGCGCAGGTGGGCGAACGCGTGTTCGCGCCCGAGTTCGACCAGGCCGACACTGGCGCCGCCGTCGCGATCGAGGCGCGCGACATAGCGCAGCACCTTTCCGGCCGCCGCGGCGGCGGCCTGGCGCTGCGCGAACGCGGCGTCGATTTCGGACAGGCGCGCCATGAATTCATCCGGCGCGGCGTCGCGCAGTGCGGCGGGCACGAGGCTTTCGACGCGCACGTCGTCCAGCGCAAGGTCGCGACCGGCTTCGCGCGCGAGGATCACGAGCTTGCGCGCGACGTCGGTGCCGGAAAGATCGTCGCGCGGATCGGGTTCGGTATAGCCCAGGCCATGCGCTTCACGCACGAGCGCGGAGAACGCGGTCGAGCCGTCATAGCGGTTGAACAGCCAGGCCAACGTGCCGGAGAAGATGCCGTCGATCGCGAGCACGTCGTCGCCGGTGTCGAGCAGGTCGCGCAGCGTGCTGAGCACGGGCAGGCCGGCGCCGACCGTGGCCTCGTAGCGGAACCGCGCGCCGCCGCTCGCCATGGCCGCGCGGATCGCGCGGTAGCGGGCGAGCGGTCCGGCGCCGGCCTGCTTGTTCGGCGTGATCACGTGGATGCCCGCAGCGAGCCACGCGGCATAGCGTTCGGCCACGCGGTCGCTCGCGCTGCAGTCGACGATGACGGTGTGCGGCAGGTGCGCGGCCTGCAGGTGGTCGGTGAACGCATCGAGATCGGCATCCAGCGCGGATTCGTCGAGGCGGCGCTGCCAGTCCGCGGTGTCGCCGCGATCGTCGAGCCACATGCGTCCGCGCGAGGTGACCGCGCGCAGTCGCAGGTCGAGGTTGCTGTCGCGCTTGAGCCGCGCCTGCGCCGCATGCAACTGGTTCAGCAGCGCCGCACCCACCTTGCCTGGGCCGATCACGCCGACCGACAGGGTCTGCGCCGACAGCCAGAAGCCCGCATGCGCGGCGCGCAGCGCCTTGTCCGCGTCAGCGCTGGCGACGGCGACGGAGATGTTGCGTTCCGAGGCGCCCTGGGCAATCGCGCGGATGTTGACGCGCGCCCGCGCCAGCGACGCGAACAGGCGCGCGGCGACGCCGGGCGTGCCGGCCATGCCGTCGCCGACCGCGGCGAGCACGCTGATGCCGCGGATCAACTGCACGTTCTGCACCTGCGCATTGGCCAGTTCGCGTGAGAACGCGGTCTGCAGCGCGCGGCGCGCGGTGTCGGCTTCGCTCTCGCGCACGACGCAGCAGATCGAATGTTCCGACGAGCCCTGCGAGATCATCACGACCGAGACCCGCGCGTCGCGCAGCGCGGCGAAGACGCGCTCGGCCGTGCCCGGCACGCCGATCATGCCGGCGCCTTCGAGGTTGAGCAGGGCCAGATCCGGCGACAGGGTCAGGCCCTTGACCGGGCCGGCGTCGTCGCCGGCGGCGCTGATGCGCGTGCCCGGATGGTCCGGCCGGAAGCTGTTGCGGATCAGGATCGGCAAGCCGCGGCTGATCGCCGGCGTCATGGTCTGCGGGTGTACGACCTTGGCGCCGAAATAGGCCAGTTCGCAGGCTTCGTGATAGGACAGTGCGGCCAGCGGCACGGCCTCCGGCACGAGGCGCGGATCGGCCGACAGCACGCCGTCGACATCGGTCCATATATGCAGCTCTTGCGCTTTGAACAATGCAGCAAAAATGGCGCCGGAATAGTCGCTGCCGTTGCGGCCCAGCGTGGTGATGCGGTTGGCGCCGTCGCGGGCGACGAAGCCGGTGATGATGATGCGCGGTGACGGGTTGGCCTCGCGCCATCGCGCCAGGCGCGCCTCGCTGGCGGGCCAGTCCACCGCGACGCCGAGATCGCCGTGATGCACGACGAGCACGTCGCGCGCGTCGAGCATGGCGACGTCCTCGCCGAGCGCGCGCAGGTGTTCCGACAGCAGGCGGGCCGAATAGACCTCGCCGAGTCCCTGCACGCGCTCGAGCGCTTCGCGCGTCGGCGCGGCGAGCACGGCGAGTGCATGAAGCAGTTCGGCCAGTTCGTCGAACTGGCGCTGCAGCCAGTCGGCGCTGGCCGCGGCGTGCTCGACTAGCAGTTCGTCGGCAGTGCGCAGATGGCGCTCGCGCAGCGCGTGCCACGGCGTGCGCCAGTCGCCGCCGTCGGCGGCGGTGTGGGCCAGCGCGATCAGCGCGTCGGTGACGCCTTTCATCGCCGATACCACACTGGCCTGTATGGCCTCGCCGCGTGCGCGCAGCAGACCGGCGACATGGCGATAGCGCGCCGCATCGGCGACGGACGAGCCGCCGAACTTGTGCGCGATGACGGACAGGGGCGCAGGTTCGGCCGCCTCGGCGGGTTCACGATCCTGCAAAGCGACAGCGGACGAACTCATGCAGCCTCCATTGAGGCTCCGCGTTCCGCAGGATTCGGGACTCGCGCCCGCATCCTGTAGGAGGTGCGGGGCCGTTTGCGTTTAGAAACCTATTCGCGCACGACTCGCCGCACCACGCTAGTCGTGGTGGACGTCGTAATCGTCGTACCGGAGCCAACGCCGCAGGCCGCCGCGGGGGCGGTCAATCGATTCGGGCGGTGGCGGGCCGGTGTGCGCATGAAACCCGAGTGGAACGGATGCGCCGGCGGCGTGTCAAGCAGCGCGAAGGAATATGCAGTTCGACAGGATGATCGGCCCGAGCTTAAGGACCCGTTCAAAGCTCTCTGAGTGCTGCGCGGGGCATTCGGGCACCGATCAGGTCTGTGGGGGCCGCGTTCACTTGAACCGGCACATCGTCAGCTTGGACACCTCGTCAGGACTCGCAACCAGAGGGGGCGCTCCGCTCGAGCACGATGTGGTGGAGACCCTCATGAAAAACGACACGCACAACGCAACCACCGCGGTGGGTCTCGTGGCTAACCGTGCCCTGGAGTGCGGTGCTCCGATTGCGCCCCTTCGTCGATGTGAGAGTCCCATGCGCGGTACTGCCCGAAATACTGAATGCAAGCTCAAACTTCAACCGCTCTTGCGAGTACAGAAAGGCGGCACGATTGCCACTGTCGGTCTCGAAGATTGATGTGCCATGCCCGGCGACAAGTTCGTCGGTTCGAGTTGCAAAGGCGTAAGACCATGCCTCTACGGACCCGCTTAGCGCTGTCGAAGAGAAGGACAGAAGCCCGATCAGAAGAAACAGTCGCATCATGAGAGTCGTGACACCTGAATTAAGCCGAGTCGCGAGGCGACGTCGGCTTGAATGAAAAGGGGAGGGCTTACCGCTCCCGCTTGGCTTAGTACCACGCAGCCCGCACCCCGCAGCGCCGCTACAGCTTCCCGCTCAGCGTCTCGAACAGAAGCGCCTTGCGCCAGCCCTCGAGCGCTTCAGGCCATTGCCGATCGAACACGAACGCCTCGATATGCCGGCGGGCGCACAGCAGGCCGTCGGGGATCTCCAGGCCGGCGGCGATCGCGACGACCTCGTCCTTCATCGCGGCGATCGTGCGTTTCTGTGCCGGCGCCGGCATCGGGAAGATCGGCGCGAAGTCCATCTCCTCCGGCGTCAGCGGTTCCTGCAGCACGGCGAGCAGTTCGTCGCGCTGGGCGCCGCGCAGGGCGCGCAGGCCCTTGGCGCGCTGGAACAGCTCGTCCGCATCGTGCGGTGGCTTTGTCACAAAATCCATTATGTGCATGTCGTCGAGCAGCCACGGACGCGGCTTGTCCACGCGCCGCGCGGTCGCCTCGCGCCAGAGCAGCACGCGGCGCAGCAGCGCCTGTCGTTCGGGCGGCCACTCCGCGGCGCTCTTGAAGCCGCGCTGCGGCTGGGTGTCGCCGTCGCGGCTGCGTGCCTTGTGCAGCAGGCGCTGGCAGTCTTCGGCGTGCCACTCGCGGCGGCCGAGCCGGTCGAGCCGCGCATCCAGTTCCGCATGCAGCATGGCCAGGTGGACCACGTCCTGGGCCGCGTAGTCGAGCTGTTCGGCGCTGAGCGGCCGGCGCAGCCAGTCGGAACGGGTTTCCGCCTTGGGCAGGTCCACGCCGACGATCGCGGCGACGAGCTTCTGGTAGCTCAGTCCGGCGCCGAAGCCGGTCATGGCCGCGGCGATCTGCGTGTCGAACAGCCGGCCCAGGCCGGCAGGCACTGCCTCGGCCAGCGCTTCGAGATCTTCGCTCGCGCTGTGCATGACGCAGGTGTTGGCCGGATCCGCCAACAGTGGCGCCAGAGCGCCGACACCGGACAGCGCGAGCGGGTCGAGCAGGGCGATCTCGCCGTCGAGGTTCACCTGTACCAGCGCCAGGCGCGGATAGAAGCTGTCGATGCGCATGAACTCGGTATCGAGTCCGATAAGACGGGTGGAGGCATGCCGCGCGACGAGCGCGGCGGCAGCCTCAGGCTGCGCAATCCAGTGGTGCACGCAAGACTCCAGTAAGGGCGTGCGGCGCACGCGGTTGTCAGGCAGAACGCGTTAGCCTAAGGTCAGTTGTCCCTGCTGTCACATTCGACGCGCGCATGGCTGGTTCTGAAAACGTCCGCAAGCAGACCACATGGGGTGGGGCAGCGGGTATCGCCTTGCTCGGTTTCGCGCTCGTATACCGCTTTTTTCCCGAGGTCATCCACGTATCGCCGGGGCAGCGTCCGACCAGCCTGCCGATACGCACCAGCGCGCCGCCGCCGCCGATCGACGTGCGCGCCAACACCCAGGCCATCGTCGAATTCGGCCCGCCGCGCGAACTGGCTGCCGCGGACCCACCGGTTCCCGAGCTGCCGGCCGAGCCTGAAATCCCCGCCACCGAGAGCATCACCGCCCTGCTCGCACGTGCCGACAAGGCCGTTGCCGACGGCCAGCTGTTCGAGCCGGCCGACGCCAACGCGCTGGTGCTGTATCGCCAGGCGCTCGACGAGGACAAGACCAACCGGCGCGCACGCAGCGGCCTGGCCGCGGTGCAGGACCTTCTGCTGCAGGACGTGACCACCGCGCTTGATCAGGGCGATACCGCCGAAGCGCAGCGCATCCTCGCGGGCCTGGACAAGGTGCCGCACGAGCAGGCGCGCTTTGCCGAGCTGCGCACGCGCCTCGCGCGGGCGCAGGAAGTCGATCCGCTGCTCGCCAGCGCGGCCGAGCTGCTCAAGCAGGGCAGGGGCCTCGAACCGGCCGGCGCGAGCGCGCTCGATGTCTACCGGCGCGTGCGCGAAATCGACCCGACGAATGTGCTCGCGCAGCAGGGCCTGGAACAGATCCAGCGTGGCGTGCTCGAACGCGCGCTGGCCGCGGTCGCGCGCGACGATTTCGCGGCGGCCGACGCGGTGCTGGCCGAGGCCGCTGCGATCGCGCCGGGCTCGCAGGCGCTGCTCGACACGCGCACGCGCACCGAAGGCGTGCGCCGTCAGCGTGCCGAAACCGTGCTCGCGCAGGCGCAGTCGGCGCTGGATTCGGGCAACGCCGACCTGGCCGAGCGCCTGGCCGTGGAGGCCCAGGGCATCAGTGCCGACCTGCCCGGCGTCGACGAATTCCAGATCAAGCTGCGCAATGCGCGGCTCTACGCCAGCATGAAGCCGGGCCAGCTCATCAGCGATCCGTTCCTCGATCGCGCCGGCACGGCGCCAGCGGTGCTCGTGGTACCGACGGGCCGGTTCCTCATGGGCTCGCCCGACTCCGAAGAGGGCCACCGCAGCGCCGAAGGACCGCAGCGCGAAGTCGTCATCGACAGCGGTTTCGCGCTGGGACGCAGCGAGGTCACGGTCGGCGAGTTCCGCGAATTCATCCGCGCGAGCGGCTACCGCACCACGGCCGAGCAGGAACGCGGTTCCAGCGTCTACGACGAGAACTCCGGCCGAATGGTCGAGGGCAAGGGCGTGACCTGGCAGGACGACTACCGTGGCCGCCGCGCCGCCGACAGCCTGCCGGTGATCCATGTCAGCTGGGACGACGCGGCCGCCTATCTGGTGTGGTTGGCCGAGCGAACCGGCAAGGCCTACCGCCTGCCGTCCGAAGCGGAATACGAATACGCGCTGCGCGCAGGCTCGGCCACGCGCTTCCCCTGGGGCGACGGCGATCCGGTGCGCCCGATCGGCAATTTCACTGGCGCGGGCGACCGCTCACCGGCCCATCGCACCTGGCGCAAGGCGTTTCCGCGCTATACCGACGACCACTGGGGCCCGGCGCCGGTGCGCAGTTTTCCGGCCAATGCGCTGGGCCTGTTCGACCTGGAAGGCAACGTGTCGGAATGGGTCGAGGACTGCTGGCACGACACCTACATCCGCGCCCCGCGCGACAGCAAAGCGTGGATCAATCCCGGCTGCGAGCGCCACGTCGTGCGCGGCGGTTCCTGGGGCAGCGACCCGGACCAGGTCCGCTCGGCGTTCCGCCTGTCGGCCCTGGCGACGACGCGCAGCGGGCGCGTGGGTTTCCGGGTGGCGCGGGATCTTTGAACTAAAGCCCTCCCCTTGAAGGGGAGGGCTAACGCGTGCACCTCAGATTCGCATCTTTGCATCCGGTGCTCTGCCAGGCGTCGCCAGGCCGCTTTGTATTAATGTAGTTTTCTCTATTGTTATAGAGTCACTTGCTCGCCTTGCACGCCATCGGCTTGCCGTACTGCTTGTACTGGCCGTACTGCTCGAAGGCGACCTGCATCTGCAGCGAGGTGTCCATGCTCAGCAGGCCCTGGTACTGGCCGCCGGTATAGGCCATCGGGAACTGGTTGTTGCTGAAGTACTGGGCGTTGTCGACCGAGTTGACTTCGCACTGGCCGTTGAAGCCGAAGATCGGCGGCGCGGTGGTCGAGGTGGCGGCAAAGCCGATCGGCGGGGCGAAGCCGCCGCCGTGGCAGGACAGGCAGGATGACAGCTTGTTGTCGACCGGACCGGCGAGGCGGCCGTTGCAGCCGAAGTGCTGCGGTGTGCCGATGGCCGTGTTGAGCACGCTCTCGTGTACCGGGATGCTGCCGGACTGGCCGACCGCGGGGAAGGTCCACGGATCGCTGCCCCACTGCAGGCCGACCGGTTCCAGCTTGTCCCAGGCGGTCTTGCCGGCCTTGTTGCCGTTCCAGGCGAAGGTGCCGAATACCCAGCGCGTCGGCGAGCGCGAGTCGACCACGGCGATGTCGAGCTGGATCAGGCGCACGTCGGCGACCTTGCGTTCACAAAGGAAATCTTCACCTTTAGGAATATGCCGATCAGCCTGCCAGGCCGGCGAATCCTTGAGATAGGACACGTCGGCCGGCGTCGCCGTGGTGAACAGCAGCTTGGCGACGACCGTGCCTTCGGGGAAGGGGAGGCCGGCCGGCGCCGGGACGCCGCCGTAGTTGCCCGCGATCGGCACGCCGTCGCGGCCGATGCTGCGGCCGATCGCATAGGCACCCCAGCGGTTGTAGACGCCGAAGGCCCAGGTCTCGAAGAACTGGGTCGACTCCTTTCCGTTGGCGAGCAGCAGCTTGCTGACGCCGCGGTCGATCTCGACGTCTTCGCCGAAGTCGGAGAGCGTGGCGGTGCGCTCGTTCGTCATGCCATGCACGTATTCGCGACCGCGCGTCGGGTCGTAGGCCATCCACGGCACATGGAACCAGCGGCTGTCGTTTCCGACCGTGGCCTTCCAGCCGATCTCGTTGCGCAGGGCCGGGTCCTGGCCTTTCTTGACGTAGTCGAGCACGCGCTCGATGTAATCCGACCACGGCGCGCCCCAGGTTGGCGCGGGGCCGCTGAGCGGCAGCGTGAAGTCGACCTTGAGGTCGAGCCAGGTGCATTCGGATTTCGGGCAGGTACCCGGATCCTGCGTCGGGTAGTCGTGGCTGAGCTGGAAGGTCGGTCCCTTCCAGCCCGGCGGCGCGGGCACCACGGCGTTGCGATAGCCGATCGTCGCGGCATCGGTACGCGGCGTGTCGCTGCCGCCGCGATCCTGCGCCTGGGCGCTGGTGCCGGCGAGAACGGCGAGCAGGGTTGCTGAGAGTACGGTGGCGGTCTTGGACATGACGGCTTCCTGTTCAGCGCTTGGGCTTGGGTTTGTCGGGCGATTTGATCGGGCTGGCGACGGGCTGCGGGCTCCAGGCGCGCAGCGCCAGGATCCAGCTGAAATCCGCGCCGGAGCGCTGCGCGCCCTGGTGGCAGTTCTGGCAACTGTCGTACTGGTGATACGTCTCCATCGTCACGTTGGAGACCTGGCACTGCGGGAATGCGAGTCCGCCCTGCGCCGGCGGCGTGCCGTCCTCGCAGCCGAAGTCGTTGTTCAGCGGCGTGGTCGGCGGCACCGACGGCGCGGTCGACCACTGCGTGCCGACCAGCAGGTAGTTCTCCCACACCGTGCCTTTGAGCAGCGCGCGATAGCGTGCGTTGATGTCGGTGGTGGAGTTGCCCGCCGGCGTACTCGGTATCGCCGACAGGCGCACGACGTTGATCGGCGCCGGGTCGTAGTCGTCGGGGCCGGGAACGCGGCTGGCGCCCGGATGATCGGCCGGATTCGAACGCGGGATCTTCTGCTTCCTGTACAGCTCCGGATCGAAGTACGACGCCTGCATGTCGGCCGGCGTGGTCGGATCTTCGCCGAGATTGTCCACCTGTTCAAAGGTGGACCAGACCCATTGCGGAAAGTCGGCGGTCTTGTGCGCGATGTGGAAGCCGACCAGGCCGGCCTTCATCGGCTCGCAATCGCAGGTGGTGCGGCCACCGGTCTCGGTCGTGCAGGTGCCGGGCTTGGCGGCGAGCGCATCGATCGCGAAAAAGCGCGTCTGGAACTTCGCCGGCACCTTGGCGAGGTTGCGCCAGGCGGCCTTGACCTCGATCGATCCGAGCTGGTCTGCGGAGCTGGCCGGGAAGCTGATCGGCGGCTTGCCGCTGGCCGGCCAGTTGCTGCGGTTGTAGTAGCCGTTGCTGCGCACGTAGTCGTATTCGACGCGGTTCACGCGCACTTCGAAGCGCGTGAAGTAGCCGGTCTGGTCGGGCAGCGGACCGGCGAAGGCCTCGTCGATCTCGTCGGCGATGCTGCCGAACTCGCTGGTCATGTCCAGGCGCGGACGTTTGTCGTCTGCGGGTATGTTGCGGCAGACCGCGTAGCCGTTGGGCTGGTCCCAGGCCGGCGGCTCGCTGCCGTTCTGCGGATACAGATCGAACGCGGTCTTCCAGCGCATCCACGCCGGCGCGAAGCGCGCGTCGTACTTGCCGAACACCGACGCGTTGCCGGGCTGGTAGGGCTCGCCGTGGTCGTCGGCCAGCGACGGCCACATGATCGCGATGAAGTTCTGCCACGCAAAGGTGTCGAACATCGGCCGCGTGTCGATCGGGAACGCCGAGAACGGGAACGACGGCACCGTGCGCGGAATGTTGCCGTCGATGGTCGGCTTGAGTCTGGAATAGTCGGGCGTGGTCTGGGCCAGCGCTGGACCTGCGGCGGCGAGCGCAGACAACAGCACGCCGCACGCGGCACCGAGCGCCGCATTGCCATCACGTTGCATTGAAATTCTCCCCTCGAACGTTTCGGAACAAGCCCTGGCGCGTCGCTCGCGTCCCTTGCGCCCGATCTCCACCACCCGGCCAGACGTGTCGTATCTGGCCGTCCGTCCCTTGACTCAGGAAGACTCCGAAACGGTGAAAGGCCTTCCCACCCTTCACCGTTCCGTCGCGCTGCGGATGTATCGCGTTGCCGCGCAGCGGGTATAACAGTGGACCTTTGTAACTGGGGTGTCAACGCGGATTTCGCGGTGGATTCCGCGTGATAGGCGAGGCGTGGATTCGACGCTTTGCTCGTCAGTTGAGGCATTCGCGCCACCGCGCCGGGCCTGCACCGCGAGGCGCGTTTCGCGCGCGTATCGGGCGGCCTGCGCAAGACGCATCGCACGCGCTTGCGGCCTCAGCCACTGCCCAGGCGCGTAGCGCGCGGCGATACGCTAGCATCGGTCCATCTGCGCGCCGCAACGGCGCCAGCGACAGGGGACGGGCATGCGGTCGGGCACAGTACGTCGCGGATTCGCCGGCGTGATGCTGTGGCTTTTCGCATCCGCGCTGTGGGCGGCCACGCCGCTGATGACGCGCTTCCCGCCCGACCTCGACGTCTATCCGCAATATTTCTCGGTCGCGCGCAGCAGCGACGGCCTGCTGTATGTCGGCACCATCGACGCCGTGTTGCGTTTCGACGGCGTGCGCTGGGAGTCCTTCGCGCTGCCGCGGCCCGGTGCCGTGCGGGTGCTGCAGCGCGACCGCCACGGCCGGCTCTGGTTCGGCGCGAACGACAGCTTCGGCTGGATCGAGCGCACCGCCGACGGCGGCGAACGCCTCGTCGATGTGACGGCCGCGTTCGAGCCCGAAGTCGGCGCCATCGGTTTCGCCGATGTCTGGGATGGCCTCGAGCGCGACGACGGCATGTATTTTCGCGCGCTGCGCTGGCTGTTCCATGTCGATGCGGACGGACGCCGCCTGCACGCCTGGCATGCACCGAACCGTTTCGGCGGCATCACCGAGCACAACGGCGAGCTGATCGTGAACTGGCGCGGCGAAGGCCTGAAGAAACGCGTCGGCGATCGCTTCGAGCTGATTCCCGGTGGCGCCAGCTTCGCGCAGCAGCCCGCATTCACGCTGCTTTCGCTCGATGCGCACCGCCTGCTCGTGCACGACGAGACGCCGCGCCTGGTCGTGCTCGAGGACGGCGTAGCGCGCCCCGTGCCCGTGGTCGGCGACGGCGACACCGGGCATTTCCAGGACGGCCGCCTGCTGGATGAGCGCCATGTGGTCTTCGCCAGCGATGACGGCGTGCTGCGCATCGTCGACGTCGCCAGCGGCGCGCTGCGCCGCATCCGTCTCGGCAGCACGTTTCAGAACGGCATGGATGTCGACAGCGACGGCGCGTTGCTGGTCGTCGACGACGTCGGCGTCGTGCGCCTGCCGTGGCCGGTGGCGTGGAACGTCTACGGCGAGGACGACGGCATCAGCGGCAGCGTGCACGATGCGCAGCTGCTAGCTGGACAAATGCGCCTGCAGACCGCGTCGGGCGAGATCGTCGCGCCCTGGGACGAACATGGTGCGCACGCGCGTTTTGCCGGACAGCGCGACCACGGCGGCGAAGCCTGGAGCCTGCTCGTCGACGGCGACACGCGGCTGCTCGCCGACACCTATGGCCTGCAGCGCATCAACGGCACGCCGGCGCGCCTGGGGCCGGACGATCTGTATCCGCGCCTGCTGCTGCGTTCGCGCTTCGATCCGGCACGCGCCTGGGTCGGCGCCGAAGCGGGCTTCGCGGTCCTGCAGCGCGGCGCCGACGGCTGGCAGCTTGCCGCGCGGCATACCGACATGCGCGCGCGCGTCATGAGCATCGTCGAAACCGCGAGCGGCGAAGCCTGGCTCGGTAGCGAGGACCACGGCCTCGTGCGCGTGCGCCTGGCCGCCGATCCGGCGCAGCCGCCGCAGATCGACCGCTTCGAGGCCGCGCTGGGCCTGGAGCCCCAGGACCAGGTCGTGGTCAGCGAACTCGCCGGCGTGCTCTACGCAAGTGCCAGGACCGGCCTGTTCCGCTGGGACGGCACGCGGTTTTCCGCGGACGCCATCGACGGCCTGGCCGCGCTGTTGCCGGCGCAGGAACTCGTGCGCCTGCGCGAGGGCGTGGGCGGCGTGGCCTGGGCCTACAGCTTTCGCAGCGTCTACAAGCGCGACGCGGCGCGGCGCTGGCAGCGCATCGATGCAGTGGACCGCAGCGCCGGCGCGATCGAAGTCGTGACGGCGCTGCCCGACGGCGACCTCGTCATCGGCAGTTCCAGCCGCCTGCTGCACTACGACGCCGCGGCTGCACTCGCGCGTTACGCCGAGCCGCAACTGCGCCTGCATTCGGTGCGCCTGCAGCCGCGCGAAGGCGCGAGCCGCGCGCTGGCGCTCGACCAGCAGGCGCAGATCGACTATGCCGCGGGCGGGCTGACCTTCCGCGTCGGCCTCGTCGATCTTGCGCGCACGTCGCCGCCGCAATTCCAGGCGCGCGTGGCCGGGCTCGACGAGCAGTGGTCCGACTGGAGCCCGCGCGCCGAATTCAGCTACGCGCAGATCCCGCCGGGCGACTACCGCTTCGAGGCGCGCGCGCGCAGCAGCGGCGGGCATGAATTCCCGTCGCAGGTATTCGATTTCCGCATCGTGCCGCGCTGGTACCAGCGCGCTTCGCTGCAGGCGCTCGCGGCATTGCTCGCGTTCCTGCTCGCCGGTTTCGCACTGAGCCTGACCCTGCGCGCGCGCATACGCCGGCTCGATGCGCGCAACCGCACCTTGCATGCGCTGGTGCGCGCGCATACCGCCGAGCTGGAACTCGCGAACACGCAGCTGCGCGACCTCGCCGAGCGCGACGGACTCACCGGCGTGGCCAACCGCCGCCGCTTCGATCAATTCCTGGCCGCGAGCCTGGAGGCCGCGGCGCAGACGCGCCGCCCGGTCGCCGTGCTGCTCGCCGACGTCGACCACTTCAAGGCCTACAACGATGCACACGGCCATCTCGCCGGCGACGGCGTGCTGCGCTGCGTGGCCGCGGCATTGGTCCACGGCGTGCGCGAGAACACGCTGGTCGCGCGCTTCGGCGGCGAGGAGTTCTGCCTGGTGGTACCGCAGTGCGACCTGGCCGCGGCGGGCGAACTCGGCCGGCGTCTCTGCGCGGTCGTGGCCGAATCCTGCGGCGTCACGATCTCGATCGGTGCCGCGGCCACCGTGCCCGAGGCAACGGATGCGGTTGACCTGCTGCTCGCGCGGGCCGACGCGGCGCTGTACCGCGCCAAGGACGGCGGCCGCAATCGCGTCGAGACGGCGACCGATTGATCCTGCGGCGCTTGCCTTGCGCACCCGCCCGACGCACCATTTGCGCCGTTTTTCCTCGTCGTCACGGCCATGCGTTCCAGCGGCATCCTGCGCTTCAGTCCCGAATTGCGGCCCGGCTCGCATCAGCGCCGCGACGGCGGCAGTTCGCGCTGGTGGCTGATCATCGACTGCGATCCGGAACTGGGACGCTACCTGCGCCACCTCTATCTGCTCGCGCAGCACCGCACGCGCTCGCTGCAGAATCCATTGTGGGGACCGCACATCAGCGTGATCCGCGACGAGGCGCCGGCCGATCCCGCGGTGTGGGGTCGCGGTGACGGCGAGCGCGTGGCGTTCGACTTCGACCCCGCGGTTCGCGAAACCAACGGCTTCTTCTGGTGTCCCGTGGAGTGCGCCGCCGCGCTCACGCTTCGCGCCGGCCTTGGCCTGGCTCGCGAACCGCAGCCGCCGCTGCACCTGACCATCGGCAACGCGAACCGGTGAGCGGGTTTCCGCGCGCAAAACCGGCCCGCATGCGCGCGGCTCGACCCCGCGCATCGCGGACCGCCGATACACTGCGTCCCGGACTCGTGCAGGTATTGCCATGCGTCGTCGCTGGATCGTCCTCCTGTTGGTTGCAGCACTCATCGCCGCGGCGCCCTGGGCCTGGGCCCGCGTCGGCGGTCGCGTCATGAATGCGGTGTCGGGACAGAGCCGGCCCGAACAGGCCGCAGCGCGCGTCACGCCCGGCCTGCAGCGCGATCTGCGCACGCTCGGCCTCGCCCTCGGCGCACCGGCCTTCATCCGCCTCTTCAAGCGCGAAGGCGAACTCGAGCTTTGGCTCGGCGGCAAGGATGGCCGCTATCAGCTATTCCGCACCTATCCGATCTGCACCTTTTCGGGCCAGCTCGGCCCGAAGCGCCGCCAGGGCGATAACCAGGCGCCCGAAGGTTTCTACCGCGTCGCCCGCGGTCAGCTGAATCCGGCCAGCCGCTACCATCTCGCGTTCAACCTCGGCTATCCCAACGCCTACGAGCGCGCGCACGGCTATACCGGCGATTTCCTCATGGTGCACGGCAACTGCGTCTCCATCGGCTGCTATGCGATGGGCGACGCGGCGATCGAGGAAATCTACACCGTGGTCGACGCCGCCCTGCGCGCGGGCCAGCCGGCGTTCGACGTGCATGCGCTCCCGTTCCGTTTGGACGATGCGGCGCTGTCCGCCGAGCGCGGCTCGCCGTGGTTCGATTTCTGGTCCGAGCTCAAGCCCGGGTACGATGCGTTCGAACGCGTGCGCCAGCCGCCGCGCGTGAGCGTGCGGGACCGGCGCTATCGCATCGAAGGATAGGGACAGATGACGACCTTGCAGTCGGGACAACTGGATTCGATCTGCGCGCCCTGGCCGGGCGTGAGCACGGCCATCAAGTGGGAAGTCGACCTGGTCTACAGCGTGGCCGGCAAGATGTTCGCCGTCTATTGCACGCTGGGCGTGGAACGCGGGCGCGTGTCCTTCAAGGTCGACGCAGACCGCTTCCTCGAACTCACCGAGCAACCCGGCTTCATGCCGGCGCCATACATGGCGCGCGCCTTCTGGGTCACGCTGACCGACCCGGACCAGCTCGCCGCAGGCGAGCTCGAACGGTTCCTGCGGCGCTCCTACGATCTGGTCGTGGAAAAACTGCCGCTCAAGGTGCAGCGCGGACTGCGCGCGACCGACAGCGCGGAGTGAACGCCAAGCACGCGATGCGCGCCGGCGGGTCGCTTGATCGGGATGTAGCGTGCTGACCGGCGCGAACCCGGCCATGCGCAGCAACGCAAGACCGCACTGAATTCCGCAACGCATGCAGTGCAAGGCCGCACTGAACACCCGCAAGGCACGCATCCCGCCTTTGTCGCTTTTTTGCTTTTCTTCGCGAAGCCTCCCCGAATGCCCAAGACCTACGACCGCGCCTATTTCGACAAGTGGTACCGCAACGACGAGCATCGCGTGATCTCGCGCGACGTGCTGGGGCGCAAGGTCGCGATGGCCGTCGCCATGGCCGAGTACTACCTCGGCCGGCCCATACGCAACGTGCTCGACGTCGGCTGCGGCGAAGGCGCCTGGCACGCGCCGCTGCACGCGCTGCGGCCGCATGCGCATTACCTCGGACTGGATCCCAGCGAGTACGCCATCAGCCGCTGGGGCCGCACGCGCAACCTGCGACTGGCCACCTTCGCCCAGCTCGAACACCTGCGCTTCGACGAACGCTTCGACCTGATCGTCTGCGCCGACGTACTGCACTATCTGCGCGCCTCCGAAGTGCGCCGCGGCCTCGCCGGCATCGTCGACCAGCTCGAAGGCATGGCCTACATCGAGGTCTATACGACGCGCGACAAACTCGTCGGCGACCTCGAAGGCTTCCAGCGGCGGTCACCGCGCTGGTACCGGCAGACGTTTGCCGAGGCGGGGCTCATGGCGGTTGGATCGCTTGGCTGGGTTGGGCCGCGGCAGGCGCCTTGGGTTACGGCGATGGAGGGGGCGGGGTGAACTCTGGGGCGCTCAAACTGCCGCGGTGGGTGTTTGTGTAGGCCGCGTCGGACAACTCCCGTCCCGGCTCGCTGCGGTGTCAGCACAGAATTAGTTGGTGCGCGGCGCCCGCCCAGCCGGAGTTCGAGTATGGCGCGGAGAATCGCCACGCATAGTCAGAATCCGAAGCAAACCTGACCTTGTTATCCCGGCTTCGTGGCAGCGGCGACGCTCAAGGGCGTGTTCGGCGATCCGGGCGCGGGTAACTGCTTCAGGCTCAGCTACTTATCAGAGGTTTCCCAAACGAGTGACTAAGAGTCGAAGGTAAGATTGGTGTCTAAGTGCGCAAACGCAGTTCGCTTTCTATTACCTTCTTCTTTGCTTCCAGAGCGCGGAGAACAAATGCCTGATAGTCCTCCGCAGGGTAGTTTGGGTTCGCTCTCGACTCTCCACCAAAAAACATTGTTGCCCTTGCAAGCTGCTGAAAGAAATTTTCATTAAAGGACCCAGCCTGTAGATACCGCGGAATTTCGGCGTAAAGTACTTTGAGTTCCTCAAGATGTTCCTTGAGGCTTCTTGCTTCCGCTGTTTGTGGCCCGATGTTCAAGCGCTCAACGATAAGACGCTGAACTTCGTCGTATGTGGCTTCTTCAGTCTGCCCTTCACGACGAATGTAGATGGCTCCCGACCGAATTCCAGATCCTGCTTTCTGTGCTACGAACGGCAAAGCCGCTGGTCGGGGATGAACGAAGACCACTTGAAATCGCTTGCCGATTAGAGAGGCGTACTCGGTAGCGTCATACGAAAAGTCTCCTATTTCGATAGCCGTCTGAAGTGGCTCTGGCAAGAACAGCTTTATCCCGTTTACAACATCAGCCTTGTCCTTGATTTCGCTGAGCCCGGAAGGATGAAGTGTTTTGTCTGATCGCTCTTCTACTCCGACGATCAAACAACCGCCGCCGGTGTTTACCAGCCCGAGCAAATGCTTCGCAAGCGGGCCATGCTCTGGCCATTGTTCCTTAAAGTCACAATTTCTGTTTTCACCCATGTGCTCTTGCAATAGTACGCGCAGGGACTCACGCGTTGGGCTCTCAAAGAAGCGAACGAACGACTCATGCAGGGTCTTTGATGCAGATTTTGCCATGATGAAGTCACCACTTGGCTTGACACAAGGCTGCTGTGACAGCCGAGAAAAATGCGCCGGCTGCCCGTTCTGACGGGTTGAGTAAAGATGAAACCTAAGGTTCTTCGCCCATCTGAGTGGGGCGCGTGCGCCACGTCGCTGCTGCCTGCCTAAAATTTGAGATGAGAGGCAACCACCGGCTTGCCGGTGTTTGTCCTTTCGATTGAAGGGTCATGCAGTTTGGTCATCAATGAGCTCAAGTAGCTGTATTGCACTCTTGGCGCGTGAATCATTGCCATTGGCTAACGGCGCAACATGGTGACGCGTTGAACGGATGAATGCATTAAGCAATCTTTATACAGAGTCTCCAATAGATAGTTTTCGTAGCCTTCGTCCGGGACGAATGAGCCCCCAAGGTCAATGAGTGACTCCATCACTGCTCGTTAGGCCCAAGCTTTCCCTTCTATGAGGATCTGTCAATCTCGGGAAGAACACCCAAGCTGACCGGATGGAACGTTCCTGCATGGTAGTTGCCCACTACCCAGAGAAACACATCGTAGGAGTCACTGGCGGTCGATTCGTCTTCGGCCGTGCGAAGCGCTTCGAGTGCTGCTTATGAGTTGCCTGAATCGTTCGATTCCGGCTGGGGAAACTGAGCAAGATCGAGTGATCGCATAAGTGTAGGTCTTGTTGTGGCCTAACATTTTACCTAAGCGAACTGCCGTGGGCAGGTCAGCTTGAAACAAGGGCAAGGTAGCATCTTCCACCTTTACGGATCGGGCCGCGTTCCGGTTTGACTCGGCGCTGGATGGCATGGCTACGCACTCCAAAGCCAGTTTGTGGTACCCATCGGATGCTTCGTATGGGACGGTAGGTGAAAATGTGCGACGTAGCGGTGACCGGGCCAAGGAAGGCTGCGGTAGCGAGTCCGGATGAGCGAGGGGTTAGGCTGCACTTCGCTGTGCTTACTTTGAAACAGTGTTCTTGCTCAATGTCATGCGATCGCAGCATACGAGGAACTGTTTCGGGCAGAGCCGGCGGACCAGCGCGCTTCCTGGCTCTGTGAAGGGATACTCCCATCCCACGACTGAGGCTCCGATATGTAGGTGACGAAGGGTGGCGCCGGCGAGCGCTAGGCCCAAACCAGCTTTACGCTTGTTGCTCGCAACCCAGACTCTCGCTATGGCAGGACACCGTTTGTGTATAGCCTCGTCGCTATGGAGCCGGACGGCACCGTCGTTGGCCCATTCGACGCTCCAGAATCGACACTGCAGGAGCGTCAGAACGAATCCCACCGCTCTTGGTCCGGTCGTGAGGACGTATAGCCGCTGGTCGTCCTCGGTAACCGTCCCGTCGTACCCGGTCTTGAACTTCGGCATGGAGCTTTGCGCCACGTATGCAATCCGAGCGATCTCAAACCGCATAGCCTCTGGCACGGCGCTATCGACCAAGCGGATGTTGGCGCTCTGGATCTGTTGAACGACTTGGCACTGCATCAGCGCAGGGATCCTGGGGCCTCGCGCGATCTCGTCCTCGGTGATCGGAATCATGTTCTGTGCAGGCTAACGACTAGGGTAAGCGGCCTGCGCGGCCGCAACGTTTGATCGAGCTGGTTGGTATTGGGACACCCATAGTATTCAAGATAAGTAACGGGGTCAGGTTAACTTACTGCCCAACGTCACTAAGTTAACCTGACCCCCGTTTATGGTTTTAGTCTGTCGAGGCACTGATTGCTGCGGCAGGGTGCGTTCGACCTAACGCACTGAAACTATCGAGAATTCTCAGTGACAAAACGAACGACGCCGGAAACCATGGTTTCGACCTGCTGCCGGTTGAACTCCGCAAAATTGCCATGCGCTGCTGCATTGCGTAACGCTGCCCAGGCACGCAGCTCTTTTGCCTGTAGTTCGTTGAAGGCGCCGCGCTTTTTCAGTGTGTCAATCAGCGAAGACATGCCGAGGGGCGCACCTTTGTCGGTGCTCGTCGGCTCCGGCGGTGAAAGCGCGCCGCACACTGTACGCAGGCAGCGTTCGAGCGAAGCGCCGGCAATTACAGCGGCTGCAATGTAGTTCGGCTCATCCCGATTACCGGCAAGTGCCGCAGATGCTTGTTCAAGATAGTCGGAGATAACCTCGGCCTCTATTTGCAGCGCAAGCGAGTCAAGTGAGCCGGCCTCAAGCTCCTTACGTACTGATCGAAGAAACCCAATCAGGTATTCCACTTGCGACGGATCACTCTTAAGGCCGTGCAATCCGTTCAGGGTCTTCCTCAGTAGGCTTGTGGGAGGAACAACTTGATCCAGGATCGCAACACAGGAAGTCCGCCACTCAATAAATTCGGGCCTGCTGGCGAGGTTGTATTGGCGGTATGTCGTTTCACCATGCATGTTGATGCTCGTCCGCTGGGAGTGCTGCTTCATCGGTAAACCCGTCCCTGCGGCAATCAGATCATCCATCCGAGCCAAATAGTTCGCCTTGATGCGTGCTGCTATAGCCATCGCGGTGCCCTTGTCGGAAGCGTCGAGGTACGTGCATTCAACTGTAACAGGCGTGTCGAACTCGACACGCCCAAAGCATTCGCAGGCTGAGAATGGACGGACTGAGCCGATGCGCTGCAGCGCATCGGCTTGAGGACGAGGGGGAATTGAGAGCCGTTCTTTGATGCTCTCCAGCGCGGGCTCGTCCACGCTAGCGCCGTTGCTTCAGCAATGTGGGGCGTATGACTTACGTATGGCAAGATGAATGTGGAACTGGTGAGGCGGACGTCGCGCGCAAGCCGGGACTTCTCTGGACAACGGAGTCAGGTCAACTTCCAGCCTCATTGAAACCCCGCGGCAGTCAAGCTGACCCTGTTTGCGACGCAGAGCGTGCTTTGTCCGTGCCAACACGGCTATGAGTCTGTCGTCGGAAACAGCAACCTCTCACGCTTGAGCAAAATATACTCGGTTCGCGCGGTGGACAAGTTCGTACCCTTGACGCCGCCCGCCCCCAGGTAAACAATCCGTCCGTTGCCGCCAATTCGGCAACCGGGTTTTGCAGCCCGAATCTACGGCGCACACAGCGCCGCACCGAAGACGGCGTTTTTTTACGCCCAGCTTTTGTGCAGCGCCGCATGCCGATTTCTGGCGGCGGTGTGCGGGGAGCCGCAAGGCTCGCCGGTCCGTAGCCGGTCTGCAAACCCGCACACCGTTCGCCACCCTTTTCGCCGTTCCGGGTGGCGACTCCACGCAAAGGGAGTTGTCCATGGAAAATCGGTCTGCAGTTGGCGGCACTGAGCCGCGTCGTTATTCCCTTGTCCGCATTGGCGGCGTTGTTCCCTGCTCCGGGAGGCGCGCGCCATGACCCCTCAAGGTTCGTTCTATCCCCTGCGCCGCGACGCGCGCGGCGATCATCCCGTGATGTTTGCGTACATCATCGACGCGGAAGAACAGCGCGAGGCGCTGGATGAGGAAATCATGACCCGCCTCGGGGCGATCCAGGAGCTCAGCGAAACCATCGCAACAGCACAGCTGGAGTGGCCGGGCTCACGCTCGCACGGCGGCATCCTCGAAGCCGTGGCCATCCTCTCGCGCGATGTGCGTGGATTGCTGGAGGCCCGTTCGGAGCAGGAGCCGTAGGCTCGCCCTTGCCGGGGCGGCGCTGCGCCGCTCCGGCGTTCCGGTCGGGATTCGCACGGAACGGTCTGCACCGGATCAGGGCACCCAGAGCGCCGGGAGGAATCCGGCAGAACAGGGGAGGCGTGTTCCTCTACTCGGAAAGGCAAGCAACCTGCCGAGGCGCCGACCCGCTCTCAATTATCAATCCGGCCGCAAGACGTCGCCCATCTGTCGAATAACGGGTTCAGGTTAACTTACCGCCCAACATCACTTAAGTTAACCTGACCCCGTTCATCGCAAGATTTATGTCAGCTATTTTCGAAACACAATACTAGGCACCGCCGTCGATCTTGACCGACTCAATTGCTTGTACGGCATCGTTCATCGCTGGGGTTGGCGCTGCCGCCACGTCTTGTGTGTGAAAGCTAATGATTCGGGTGCCGACGACGACACAGTACATAACACCAACGGCATCCATGCCGTCGATGCGACCCGTCCAAGTGAGTTTTGCGCCCGGGAGGCCGCCGAGCATGACGCTGCTTGGCTCAGAGCGCTTGAAGTCGACTCGTCGCCTCTCGACGCCCCCTGCAAGCTCAAGGAGGTATTTGGCCGCCGAAGAGTCAAGGTCAGATTTCGGTACGTTCTGCAGTTGTGTGCCGAAGTCGAGAAACGAGATCTGTAACAGTGTCTTTACGGCTGAATCGCTATGCGGTTTCAAAAACGCCACTACAGTGGCTTGCCCCTGACTCTGCTGATTCGGCCCCTCAAAACCCGAAGGGATATCAATCCGTATCGGTGCGATGCTGTATTCGGAGGCACAAGCGGACGTCCAATGGATATTCGCAAAGAGCAGGAGAGCGATATAGAGGGCGCGCATACTTACCTTTCCTCGGAGCCTAACTTCAATTTATACCCCAACTCGGGGCGCGCAGTAACGGGGTCAGGTTAACTTACTGCCCAACTTAACCTGACTCCGTTCATGGGGATAAGATCGCGGCTGCGCGCGATCTATCCCTATTCGTTAGAGGCCAAGCTGGCGAGACCAGAAGACGCAATTGCTGTACTGGCCGAAGATGTCTTGGCTTCGTGATGCCTCGCCGGTGAATCCATGACGCTCGCAAATTGCTTTGATGCGCTTGCCGAGCATCGAGTGAAAGGTCTGAAAAGGGGTGTCGCTATCTACAGATGAAAGTTCTGATATGTACGCATGCTGATTTTGCTGAGCAATTCTTCGGATTATCTCGTGGGAGTCAAACTCTCCGCCTGAGCTAAGAATTGCTGCTTCAATTGAATCATCGGAAATTTTCATGTGGTATCTAACTCGCTGATTGTTAGCCATCCTTGGTCGAACCTGTCCATCTGGGCACTTGACAGCGACCAAAACGCGGGGCCGCGAGGTGTTGCGAGAACAACGGGGTCAGGTCAACTTCCAGCCATATTGAAACCCCATGGAAGTCAACCTGCCCCTTTTACGCGGCGGAAAACACCTCGTCTGTGCCAACACTGCGATAAGTCTGTCGTCGGCAACAGCAACCTCTCACCGTTGAGCAAAATATACTCGGTTCGCGCTGGGGGCAAATCCGTACCCTTGACGCCGCCCGCCCCCAGGTAAACAATCCGTGCGTTGCCGCCAATTCGGCAACCGGGCTTGGCAGCCCGCATCCACGGCGCATACCGCGCCGCACTATGTCCGGCGTTTTTTTATGCCCGGAAATCGTGTGGCGTAGCCTGCCGATTTTCTGGCGGCGGTGTGCGGGGAGCCGCAAGGCTCGCCGGTCCGTGGCCGGTCTGCCAACCCGCACACCGTTCGCCACCCTTTTCGCCGTTCCGGGTGGCGACTCCACTCAAAGGGAGTTGTCCATGGAAAATCGGTCTGCAGTTGGCGGCACTGAGCCGCGTCCTTGTTCCCTTGTGCGCGTTGGCGGCGTTGTTCCCTGTTCCGGGAGGCGCGCGCCATGACCCCTCAAGGTTCGTTCTATCCCCTGCGCCGCGACGCGCGCGGCGATCATCCCGTGATGTTCGCCTACATCATCGACGCGGAAGAACAGCGCGAGGCGCTGGATGAGGAGATCATGACCCGCCTCGGGGCGATCCAGGAACTCAGCGAAACCATCGCAACGGCGCAGCTGGAGTGGCCGGGCTCGCGCTCGCACGGCGGCATCCTCGAAGCCGTGGCCATCCTCTCGCGCGATGTGCGGGGATTGCTGGAAGCCCGTTCGGAGCAGGAGCCGTAGGCTCGCCCCTTGCCGGGGCGGCGCTGCGCCGCTCCGGCGTTTCAGGCAGGATTCGCACAGATACCCTGGTGGAGGTCCGCTCGCGCGAAGGGTTAGGCGTCACCGGCGGGCTCACGCCGTGCGGGCAACTTCCAGTTTGAACCTGTAGTAGCGGTCAGCGGCATCTGCAATGCTGGTAATGAACCAGAGATTGATGCCGCCACCAATGGCCGCGCCAACGAACGGAATGAAGCCGCCGGCTGCCTTGGCGGCGAGCTTGCTGGCGAACTTTAGCGCCACCTTGGCGCTTACTTTGGCGCTCAGCTCCTTGCCGAGCATGACGCCGCCAGCAACCGCGATAGTCTTGCCAATGAGTTTGGCACCCATCTTCCCGCCCACCTGTGCTGCAATGTCGACCACCATTTTTGATGTGAGCATGTTGTCGACATCGTCGTCACCAGCCCACACCGCCAGAATGTTCGGGAAGTCCTCTTCTTCCAGAAAGTCCCGGCTCTGCGCAGTGCCACCGATGATCGCTCCTATGCCGTAGGCGCAGACGGACATCCGGTTCATCAGGAACACGACATCTGCGGACATGGTGGCCAAGTGCGCAACCGGTATAGCGGCAGCTGCGGCGCCGCTGCCAGTGACCATCGCCTGTTGCTTGACACGCCAGTCACTCATCGACTGAGCGTGTGCATCCGAGAAGATGCCACTCCGGTCAGGCGTCAAGCTCTCAAATGCGCTCACGACCCACTCAGCAAACTTCGACATGCTCATTCCCCCTGGAGTTCTGCTATGAGTCTGTCGTCGGCAACAGCAACCTCTCACCATTGAGCAAAATGTACTTGGTTCCCGCTGGGGACAAATTCGTGCTCCATTAGCCAGGTGTTGCATGGCTGCATTGGCCCGGTCGGTGACATGCGTCGACATATCCGGGGCAGTGCAGTACTTCGGCGACGCTCGCGGTTCGTCGCACAGTCCGCGCTACCCCCTGGCGCGTTCGCGAGCGAAAAGCAATTTCGCCGCGTGGCTCGGGCTGTGTCCGGACACCACGATCACCGGCGGCAACGTCGTGAGCGGCAAGACCAAGCGTTGCGCCTACCACCGCGTCGCGTGCGGCTGATTCCCTCGTGCACGACCGACGACCTGGCTGCAGCGCTTGTCAACGCAGCAGAAGCAGCGTCTTCCGCACGAGCTACGATCCGGCAGCGCCGATCGTTCTGACAACGCTTCGGATGCGTCCAGCTCGCTAAAATCGGCTCGTACGCGCTTTTCTGCTATCGCCCACTAGTCGCTCCGCAGTTGCGTCGATTGATCTGTGTAAAGACAAGGTCATGGTCTTCGTTCCTGGCGTCGAAGAGCAACTCCACCTCGAGTCAGCGATCGGAACTCGACACGCCGTGTTCTCCAGAGTGGACGGGGGGCCCAAGGATGAGTGAGCTCGCCCGCACCGACAACCAATGCCGATGCGGATTTCCGGCATGGTCTTCGGCGGCGTACGAATACTCTACGTAGTCGCTTCGGCCGGCCGGCATGGGTTGTCCCGGGCCGGCCGTCGCGGCGCACTTTGCAGTCCTTCCGGCAGCGTGCACGGCCGCCTTCGCGGGCCCCGCTGCGCGTCATACACGCCTGTGCGGTGCTGGCCGCGCAGGACGCCACTGGCGTTCGGCTCAGGGCTTCAACCGATGCTTTCGCTGTGCAATGGCGCGGGCTGCCTCCACGACGACGCCGGCCGGGGTGCGGATCTTGTAATCGGGGTGGACATAAGAAAACTGTATCGTGCCCTGGGCGTCGACGATAAAGACCGCAGGTACCGGCAAGGCCTGCAGATCCGAGCCCGATCGTTTGTCCAGATAGATGCCCCAATCGCGGTATTGCTTGAAGGTCTTGTCGTCGACCTTGTAGGCGATGCCGAACGCCCTGCTGGCGTTAGCGTTGCCGTCGGAAACCAGGGTGTACTTGAGGGGGTTGTTCTCCAGGGTCTGGTTGATCTCCTCGGGAAGATCGGGACTGACGGCAATCACCTGGTATCCCAGCTCCTGCAACTGGCCTTCGACTTTCTGTAGTTCGCTGAGCTGAAGATTGCAGTAGGGGCACCACCCACCTCGATAGAACACCACGACGGCCGGCGCACCGTGCACGACTTCCTTGAGCGTGCTTGGCTTTCCACCGAGTGTTAGAACCGCCGCATCCGGAAGGGGGCTGCCGAGAAGGATCGGACGAATGTCGGTTTCGCTTGCCGCGAGTTCCGGATCCGCCAACGCCGCGGAGGAAGCTGCCAGCAAGGACGACAGGACGAGGGTCTTCAACAGACTAAGCATTGCTGTCTCGCAAGAAGGGGGGGTGCGCATCTGACCGGGCTGGCAGCAGCTTTCTTGCATGCCTGTCCCATGCCCCACCGTCGATGCACTCGGTCGCTGCCTGGCCCTGAGGCGGCACGGCTTTGTCGTCTTGTCGTTACGTCAACAGGTTCTCACCATTCACGCCGTGCACCGTGTCACCGACCGCCCCTATGGAGCCATTCCAGGATCGCCGCAATGGAGCCAGGGCTGACCGGGGCAATGGAGCCAGCGAATGACCGGGCTATTGGAGCCAGCCGATGATCGCCGTAATGGAGCCAGCCGAGGATCGGGCTAGAGGCGCCAGCTGATGCCCTGATCGGGCTCTCGAACTCCCATTCACCGCTGCTCTCGGAGGCGGCACAGGTGACTTCGGCGCTGGCCGGACGATCGTGGACGTGCACACCGGCGAGGTGATGAAGACGCGGATCGTCGTCATGACATTGGCGTTCTCGCGCCACCCGTACGCCGAGGTGGTGCGCGACCAGACGGTGGCCGCATGGCTGGCATGCCACCGCCGCGCCTTCGAGTCTCCCTAGGAGCTCCGGCGTTGCAGCAGGGCGAGAAATTCACGGCGGAGGTTCGAGTCCTTCAGGAAGGAGCCGCGCATCACGCTGTTGATCATTTTTGAGTTCGCATCCTTCACGCCGCGCCATTGAGTGCAGAAATGGTCGGCTTCCATCACGAGTGCGAGCCCGTCCGGCTGCATGCGGTCTTGCAGCAGATCTGCAAGTCGCTTCACCGCCTCTTCCTGGATCTGCGGGCGGCTCATCACCCATCCGCACAGGCGCGCGTACTTCGACAGCCCTATGAGATTGGAATGCTCGTTGGGCATGACTCCGATCCAGACCTTGCCGATAATCGGGCACAGGTGGTGCGAGCAGGCACTGCGCACCGTGATCGGACCTACGATCATCAGCTCGTTCAGATGTTCGACGTTGGGGAATTCCGTGACGTCTGGTTGCGGGTGGTAGCGGCCTCTGAAGACCTCAGTCAGGTACATTTTCGCGACGCGCCGCGCCGTGTCCCGCGTGTTGTGATCACCTTCGGTGTCGATTACCAGGCTCTGCAGCACGCCCTGCATCTTCAGCGTCACCTCTTCGAGCAAGAGGGGCAGTTCCGCCGCCTCGATGTGACGCGCGATGTTGTCGTTGGCGTGGAAGCGGTGTTGCGCTGACCGCAGCCGCCCTCGGATCCTCTCCGAAACCGGAATGGGCTCGCCCTCGTTCGGAACAACCTCGTCGGTCCGCTCTAACGTCGTTTGCATGGCATGGATAGCTGTCGGGTAGTTGAGGCCAGGGGAGGAGAGGTCACGGCCCGTTGCCGGGCCGGAACTTGCTCACGTGGTGCTGGCTGCTTACTTCGGCATGACCACCGTGTCGATCACATGGATCACGCCGTTGTCGGCGACGATGTCGGTGCCCGTTACCTTGGCGTTATTGACCATGACTCCCCCGTCCGTGGTGACGTTGAGGTTCGAACCCTGCACCGTCTTGACCATTCCGGCCTTCACATCCTTGGACATCAGCGCGCCCGGCACGACGTGGTAGGTCAACACGGCAGTGAGCTTGGCCTTGTCCTTCAGCAGTGCGTCGAGATCCGCCTTCGGGATCTTGGCGAACGCGGCATCGGTCGGCGCGAACACGGTGAAGGGACCCGGGCCTTTCAAGGTATCGATCAGGCCGGCTTCGGTCAGTGCGGCGGCAAGCGTCTTGAACTGTCCGGCCGCGACCGCGGTGTCGACGATGTCCGCCGCAGACGCGCCTGCTGCGAAGAAGGAGCCTGCAATCAGTGCGAGCAGTTTGTTCTTCATGATGTGTCCTTTGGGGTGGCGAATCAGGATGAAAAGTGGGATGGGGGAAAGTCGTTCAGCTGTGAAGGAAGAAGCGCGACCCATGAAGCGGCGCGTCGGCAGGAGCCACCGAGGCGCCCATCACTACCCAGGCCGCGGCGGCAGTTAGCCACCTTCCCGGTGAAGAGGTTGTGAACTAGACAAAACCTGGACACCAGATGCCGCAACGGTACAGACTCCGCCCACCCGGCGACAGTCACGGCACCGCGTTCGCGTGCAGAATGTCCGTGGTGCCGCACCCATACAGAGTTGGAAACATGTCCAGAAAAGCGTCGAAAACCAGCGTTCCCGATCCGCCTCCGAAGTTTCGTATCGGCGCGGTATCCCGGCTCACCAAGGTCCCGGTGGATACCCTGAGGGTGTGGGAGCGTCGGTACGCAGTCGTCGCCCCGAACCGCGATCTGTCTCCGGCGCGCCTGTACGACCAGGACGATGTCGAACGGCTGGTACGCATCAAGCGACTTGTCGACGTCGGGCACGCCATTGGTTCCGTGGCGAACCTTTCGCGAGCGGAACTGGAAGCGATGCTTGCTCTACACGAGGCGCCGGCGCACGCGCAGATTCGAGGCGAGACTGACGCCACCGAAGTCTGCTGCTACAGCGACTCGCCGAGTTCCATGAATACCGAGAAGGCAGCGTCCGAGGGCGTGACGGTACTTGGGCAGTACAACAACTGGGCGGCGTTTGAAACCGCCGTCCTGGAGCGCTCACCGGCAGCAATGGTCATCGAAATGGCGGCGCTCATGCCGCAGCGTGTGGACGACATCCTGCGGCTGTTCTGGCGATCGCCCTTCGTGCACGTGGTCGTCTGCTATGGATTCTCCCAAGCCGCGCAGGTGCGGCGACTCGAAGCGGAAGGTGTGATTGCACTGCAGTCACCCGTTGGCTCTTCCCAGATCATTCGCGAATTGCGGCGATCACCCAACGAGGCGCATCCGCGACCCGCCTCGACGCGCGCGGTCCTTGAGCCGCGCATGTTCGAAGATGCAGCCTTGCTTGAGATTGCGCGACGCTCAACGACAGTCGATTGCGAATGCCCGCACCATCTGGTCGGCATCATCCGTACCTTGAACGAGTTCGAGTTTTACAGCGCCAATTGCGAACACCGTGGTGCCGACGAGGCGGCCCTGCACTCCATGCTGCGAGCCAGCACCGCGCAGGCTCGCGCGGTAATGGAGCGCGCGCTAGTCGAAGTGGTGGCATTCGAGGACATGCCGCTGCCCGAGCGCGCGCAGTAGTAAAGGGGTCATGGGCCGGAGCCGGAGGTCAAGCGTTGACAGGTGGAAGTGCACGCTGCACGCCCGGCTGTACCGCAGGGCCTATTCGTTAGATTTCGCCGCCCAGACGGGATAGCTGACGATCTGCTCAACTTCCTCAACTGCCTCGTGACCAGGTCAGTTCGTGAGCCATCGACTGAGCCGCTTTTTCGCCTCTTCATGGCTCAGCGCGTCTTCTGTCTCAACCCGTTCAGCGCCGCGCCTGATCTTCTCAATGACATACAAGTGATACTGGATGTCCTCGTAGCTCGCGTTGTCGGGAAGCGAACTCAGAAATTTAGCAACTTCGGCTTTGGGAGTATTCATGACGGTTGGTTTCCCTGATGCCCGCGGCGCAGGGTGAGCGCCAGAGATGCGATGCTTTTCTGCGGGCTCCGCGTAGCCCATGAATGTTTGAAGACTCGCGAGTAGTGCCGCAGAGTTAGGCGGCGATTTCGACGTACTCGACTACGCTTGCTGCTGGCGGTGGCGGCAGCCCATCTTCGCGGAGGCCCTCAAGATGGAATGCAATTGCCTCCCGAATCTCGCGCTCCGTTTCTTCCAACGAACCCCCGGTGGCGACACAACCAGGAAGATCGGGCACATAGGCCGAAAAGTTGGATTCCGCTTGCTCAATGACGACGGCGTAACGCATGGTGCTTACCTCTTCAGACCAGCTTGCTTGAGAATGCTCAAAAGTGTACCGGTTGCCAAATCATCGCTGGGTTTGCCCGGAAGCGTGACCCGGCCAGGTTTGCTAGCGTGCTTGAATTGACGATGACTGCCACGCGTTGCGGCGAGGAACCAGCCATCGTCATGCAGCAACTTCAGAACTTCACTGACTTTCACGTCCCGCGCACCTCCGAAGATTCAAACATTGGTCGGCTAACGCCCCGGTTCAGCGGCGGACCGCGCAGTGACTGTCCACGGCAACCGGTTGTCCGCCGGTGGCTCCTACAGTTGAACGACGTGCCTTCCCGGTCGGCCATCATAGACGTAGTCGAGAATTAGCATGCCGCGTTTGCCTTGGGGCATGTTCTCGTCTTCCACCGAGCCAGCAAGGGGCACGTACGTTTCCACCTGCGTATCACCCGGAATCAGCGTCGACACCTCCTGCCACTGTTCACCGAACTTGACCTCGTACGCGTTTCGCAGCGCCTGAGACCGTCGGGCGTTCACGTAGATGGGAAGCCCATCTGTGTTACGAAACCCAGCACGCACGACAAAGAGGGGTGACTTCCCGACGTTCCGGAGTTGAATCCACAGCACGTCGTCGTAGCGGTCGCCCACGCCTGTTGCCCGAAAAGGCTGGAACGACGAACCGACGCTTAGCGTCTCGATCTTCCGGGGTAGGAAGTCGCCGATCCCCGCCACGAGGCGAATCAGGGCCGCTGCGAGCAGGCTGCCCGCTGCTCCGATGATCAGCGCTACCCAGGGATTCGCCAGGTCCATGATTGCTCTCGTCCGGCTAGCTTCAATTCATGCCCCAACTCAGGGTGCAATGGATCCAGTATCGCCTGAACTCAAGCACTTTCCTACACACCGCTGCGCCGTTCTTTGATGCTCTCCAGCGCGGGCTTGTCCACGCTACCGCCACCGGATTGCGACCCAGAGCGCCGGGACGAATCCGGCAGAACATGGGAGGGTTGCTGGCAGTGCGCAATCTGACCGGCGAGGTGCGCGGCTACCCCGCACATTTTGTGCGTGACGCGACCGGCGTCTGGCGCATCAACTCCATGTAGGAATACGACAATGACTGCATCGGATCAACGTGATGAAGTTGCCGTGAAGGGCGAAAACCTCGCTAAAGCGCAATCGGGAGGGCTACGCGCAGTAGGCGGCATAGTCATTCTGGCGACGGCCGTCGTGCTCACTGTCGCCGCGCTGTGGCTACTCGCCCCCGAGCTACTTACGGGCTCGCGACGTGCTGAGGGCATGATAATCCGCATTCTTGTCGTGAGCCTGATCGTGTCCAGTGGTGGTGGAATGTTTATGAGTGTGATGACCAGGAATCCGTCGTGGCTCCTGACGCTGTTGGCCGCCGGTGGAATGGTGGCGCTATGGCTTCTGATTGGTAGAGCAATGGGGCCGTTGATGCATTAGGTGCCACCTACTTGACCCTCCAGCCTTGGATGTCACCGATGAGCGTGCTGCCGGTCGGTCCGCCGGAGGTGCGTTTGCCACGATCCACGCCAAGCTCAGGGCAACCACGGTTACACCGGCAGCTATTCCGCGGTCCGCCGTTTTGGTTGTTCAGCATCTGGTCGCGCAGCGACCGCTGGTGACGACGATGCGGTTGACGTTCTTGCCGGCGGAGGCGGCACAGGTGGACTTCGGCGCTGGCCCGACGATCGTGGACGTGCACACCGTCAAGGTGATGGAGACGTGGATCTTCGTCATGACATTGGCGTTCTCGCGCCCCCGTGCGCCGAGGTGGTGCGCGACCAGACGGTGGCCACATGGCTGGCCTGCTACCGCCGCGCCTTCGAGCACTTCGGCGGCGTGTCCGAGCGCATCCTCATCGACGATCCCCACTGTGCGATCACGCGGGCATCGGTTACCAATCCGCACGTGCAGCGTGCGTATGCCCAGTGTGCGGAAGGCTCTGGTCTTCGCATCAGTCCGTGCCCGCCGGCCCGCTGTTGCGTCGGGTCGCGATGGGCCGACAGGGCCGTTCCGCGCGCGGCGCCGGGCTGGCGTACACGCCAAGCGGCGGATGCGGGCCTGGTTGGCAGGCTGCTGAGACAGATCCGCAAACGCGATGGCAGAGCTCCTGCGCTTCCGTCGTTCAATGGAATAGGCGCTCTGCGCCCAACACAGGACAGCACCTGGGTCCACACGTCCCGTCGATAGCGTCGCTCGTACGCAGGTTCATTCGCGTGGGCGCGGGGTGTGCTGTGTCACAACCATCCATCGAAGGGCGAGACATGAATCTACTGATCGAGCAAGCGGGCCGGTTCGGTTTCGCCAGCGCATTGTTTCTGGCGGCCGGGGCCGGCACGCCCGCTGTGGCGGCCAATCAGGCGTTCGTCACCTCCATCGCCGACAGCGGGATATTGGGCAACTGGGCCGATGCGGGAGGCAACGTGGGGTTGGCCGCGGGCGATGCGATCTGCGTGGCGCGCGCAACGGCGGCGAATCTGCCCAACCCGGGTCAGTTCGTCGCGTGGATGTCGGATTCGACGAACGACGCCTACTGCCGCATTCACGGCTTCAACGGAACCAAGGCCAACTCGTGCGGGCAGGCCACGCTGCCGGAGGGCGCCGGACCGTGGCAGCGCGTCGACGGCACGCCATTCATGGCGGTGATCGAACGCGCGGTGGAAGGAGACGTCTACATGCCGTTGAGCCTCGACGAGTTCGGCGCCACGGTAAACAACCAGCGCCTCTATACGGGGACCACGTCCGACGGCACGGTGACCGATCTGCATTGCGGCAACTGGCTTATCGATGACGATGTGAGAGTCGGCAGTACGTCCCAGACGTATCCGGGATGGACCCAGTCTTCCGGCAGGGCCTTCTGCAACAGCGGCCGTCTGGCCTGCATGCAGAAAGGTGCGGGACCTGCACTGTCCTTACCGCCGAGTGGCAGGAAGCAGGCGTTCATTACCCGGGAGCTCTCCAACGGCAACCTGGGGACGTCGCCGCTGGCGGGCGGGAATTCCGGCCTCGCTGCGGCCGATGCGATCTGCCGCAACTCTGCGCAGGCCGCGAATCTGTACGAGCCACAGAGCTACAAGGCGTATATCGCAGCCGGCTCGAATCCCGCGGCGCGCTTCCAGAACGATGGTCCCTGGTTCCGGCTCGACGGCGTCAGGTTCGCCGACGATTTCGCGCAGATCAGCTCGGGCTTCGTACGTGCCCCGCTGAACCTGACCGAGACCGGCCTGTACAGGAATTCATTCGTGAACTACGCATGGACCGGCGTGGACAACACCGGCAGTTTCGGTGCGAATTGCAGCGGCTGGAACGCATCGTCGGGAGCGGGCTGGACGAGTCTGCCGGAAGCCAATGGTCCACGCTGGCCCAGGTCCTATCTCGACTCGGTGGGCTGTAGCTTGTTCCAGGCGTTGTACTGCCTGTCGGATTCCGATCTGCTTTTCCGGCACGGTTTCCAGTAGGTGCGCCGGCGAAACCGGCGGAGCGTAAAAGGTGCAAGTCCCCCACAACGAAGGAATAGCGATCCCACGTTTTCGAGCAGAGCGGAGCTGGACACAATGGCGTCCAGCTCCGACTTGCTATCAGCACTTCCCGAAGGATTTCCTCACCACGACAACGCCAGCGATGGACACCGTGACCTGTACGCCAGTGGGGATGCCCCACGTTGTGCAGATGCTCAAGCAGGCCTGGGCCGCCGTGCCGTCGGGAAAACTAGAAGGAATCGGCAGACAGACACTGCCAATCCCGAGGGGGAGATTCAAACAAATTTTGCCGTTTGACACAGTCACGGAGATGCACTGTGCGAGCAAGCTGATATGGCCATCATCCGCGATGGATGGCGATGACTTGGCGCTTTCTGCGGCGACAGCCTGATAGTGGCTCTTGGCGGTTTCGATTGATGCTTGAATCGCCGAATCATCAAATGCGGGATACTTGTTCATTGCTGACCCTCCTCGCTTTGTGGTTCACAGATGCTATTTTCACTAAGTGTAGGTGTCAATAAAAAATCATGCCTTAATATATTTATGTAATAACGCACGAGAAAGCTTGAGAGGGCCGTGGTGTGAACCTTGCAAAGACGCAGATGTGCGCGAGCTGATGGAAGCCCGTTCGGAGAAGGGGCCGTAGGCTTGCCCCATGCCGGGTCGGCGCTGCGTCGCTCCGGCGCTTCAAGTGGGATTCGCACGGAGCGGTCTGCACCGGATAAGGACACCCGGAGCGCCGGGACGAATCCGGCAGAACATGGGAGGGGTGTTCCTCTACTCGGAAAGGCAGGCAACCTGCCGAGGCAACCGAGTCATGGGCCGGAACCGGTGACGGTGAGGCTAAGCGTTGACGGGTGGGAGTGCAGGCTGCCTACCCAGCCATACCGCAGGTGCGGCGTCGACTTCACGCGCATCGATGGCATCGAAGCGACGGCCGCGTTGACCGTGGTCTCCGAGGTCGGTGCGGATCGGAGTAGGTTCCCGGGTGACAAGCAGTTTGCCTCGTGGCTCGGGCTGTGTTCGGGCACCACGATCACCGGCGCCAACGTCATGAGCGGAAAGACGGAACCTTGCGCCAACCGCACCGTTGAGGCGCTGCGTCGTGCGGCCTCCGCACGGCGCACCTGTCAGTCGGCGATCGCCGCGTACGACCGGCGTCGGTGCGCACGCATGGACAACAGCAAAGCCATCACCTCCGCCGCGCACAAACTCGCGAGGCTGATCTGCGCGGTGCTGACGAAAGGCGGGGAATGCACCCATCGCGGCCAGGACGATTTCGAAGAACGCTGTCGGGAACGCCTCATGCGGCAGCTCGCCCATCGCACCAAGCCGTTCGACGTGCAACTGATCCCTGGCCTTCAGTCGTGGTGAAAATGCCGGCACCACAGTAAACATGACTGAGCGGAGCGTAGTCGACGGCAGCGCGCCACTGTCACCGCGTGATAGCGCGAATTCAACGCCGTGACGTTTCGCTGCGTTTACGCCTGGCGCCCGTACTGCGACCAGGCAACGTAACGCGCCCACTCCCTCGATTCTGCAAGGTAGGTGGCTTCAGCGCTGTCGGGTGACGCCGGCCGCATCTGCGACAGCCTCTTCGGCGACGCGCTGCGAGATTCAGCGTGCTCGCAGCACTGGTGAATGGAGTTCTGATCGCTGTCCGCAGACGAATGGCGCCAGAGCGTACCGGCCGCCGGCGCACCGGTTGGCCCACATTCAATCGATCAGTTCGATGGAGTACTTATGCCTACCCAACGACGGAAAACAACATCCCGTGCCAGCGCTGCGGTCGAACCAGCACCCGTGGCTGCCGGGCTCAGTATCGATGAGTTGTTGCTGGCCGCGCAGCAACGCGGCGATGACAGTCTGGAAACCGGGCGTTTCCTGGTCACGTTCAAGGACGGCGCACTCGAACGTGGCGACGCCGTATTCCGTAAGCGCGGCATGCGCGTAGCAGATGCGCGCGATTTTGGTGCGCAGGCGTTGGAGATGGGTGCACTGGGTGACGCCGACGCCGTGATCTTCCCGGAAATTGGTGTGGCACTGGTTGGCGGCGGCGACATGGCCGCCACCGCATTTGGCGCACTCGAGGCCGCCGTCGCGGAGAATCCGCTGCAAATCGTCGAGCCCGAGTATTTCGTCTTCGCCGAGGGCATTTCATCAGACTATCTGCGCGGATTCCGCCGGGCCGTCGAGGCGATTTCCGCCGATTTCGGCGAGCCGGCGTTGGAGGACAGCAGCGAGACGGTGCAAGTACAAGGCGCCACCTGGGGCCTGGCTGCGTGCCGAGTGCCGGCCAGCGCATTCACGGGTCAGGGCATCAAGGTGGCCGTGCTGGATACCGGAATGGACCTCGCACATCCGGATTTCGCCGGGCGAAGCATCACTGCCGCTACCTTTGTAGGCCAGTTGCCACAGGATCTGCATAGTCACGGCACTCACTGCATCGGCACGGCCTGCGGTCCGCAGGCGCCGGCGGGCACAACGCCGCGCTACGGGATCGCGTTCCGGTCGAACATTTTTGTCGGCAAGGTGCTGTCGAATTCCGGTGGCAGTGTGGGCGGCAGCGTTCTGGCTGGCATGAATTGGGCAATTGCCAACCGCTGCGAGGTGATCTCGCTCTCGCTGGGTTCGCAGGCCCCCGTGCAGGCGGCTTACACCAATGCGGGCGCAGCAGCGCTGCAGAAGGGATTGCTGATGATCGCTGCGGCCGGCAACGCCGCCTCCAACACGGGTGCGCCAGCCAATTCACCAAGCATCATGGCGGTTGCCTCCCTGGACAACAACCTGCAGCCGTCTGCGTTCTCGAGCTTCGGCAAGATCGAGATTGCGGCGCCGGGGCGCGACGTCTATTCGTCCGTGCCGCGGCCCACACGCTATGGCTACAAGAGCGGCACCAGCATGGCGGCGCCGCACGTCGCCGGCTGTGCAGCGCTGTGGGCCCAATCGAACCCAGCCTTACGTGGACAGGCGCTGTGGAATCGCTTGTTGGCTACGGCGCGGGCGCTGCCCGTTCCCGCCAATCGCGTCGGCCGTGGACTGGTGCAGGCACCCTGAACGCGCTACCGTGGCGCCGGCCGTGGGCGTGTGCTCGCGGCCGTCGCTGGGAGAGCAATCGTGAGCGTGAAACCGTTATGGACGGTGACTGTGGAACCGGGTGTTGCGCTTCCGGCCGTCGCCGCAGCTTTGCGTGAGGCCGGCATGCAGATCACGGATGTGCTGGAGGAAGTTGGCGTGGTCAATGGCCACGCGACCGCCAAGAACGTGGAAAAACTGCGGCACATTGGGGGCGTTGTCGACGTGGCGCGCACACTGGAATTCCAGTTGGGTCCCGAAGCGAGTGGCAATTAGGTTTTCGTCCGTACGCGGACCGGACTGGTCTGCGTTGAAGGCCACGACCTCGCGCTCGGTGTGAGTACTGATCGCCGCGACAACGGTTCTGATCGATCCTGGCAGTGGGTCTCAAAATCGCCTCGCTCACAAGGAGCTGGCCGTCGGCTTATGCGCGCGTCGCCTTCGTTGAATGGAAGATAGCAACTTGGCGATCAACCTCGAGATCGTGCGCCAGACAACGAATGGCGGACTGGCCGAAGCCCTAAGAAACCTTTCGCGAGAAACAGTCGGCGATTGAGAGCGCACGGAAACCATCAGGTGGCATCGTGTTCTGCAACTCGACGGATGCCACCCGTGCCTCATTGTTGAATGGCCAGCTGGAGATACCCGGGCGATCAACGGTGTGCACAATTCCACCGGCCGGGAGGGCGTCGAAGCCAAGTGAGTACGCTCTCGCATGCATGGGCATTCGATTGATCGCCAGCTCGCTGCCCCGAAGGCTTCGTGCGGCCTATTCATGGGGTCCGCCAGGTGATCGGGTGAGGCCCGATTCAGATCCCCGACCCTCAGTCGAGGTGAAAGGGCCGAACCGCGAAATCACTACTGGGGAGGCGTTGTTGAGTGCCTTCGCCCTGCCACAGCACTTCTCTCGCAAGCTTGTTGGGCCCCTCGGACCATTCGAGCTCAATGCGCTTCTGGCCCTCGGCCCAAGAGAAGTAGAGGAAAATGAACTCGTCAAAGCACCCGGCGAGCTTGATGCATGGGCCGGTTTGGGCGCCACAGCGGGAAGTGCGAATCTCCACGGGCTGGAGCTTCTGAACGATCTCCGGTCGGGAGTCCGCTCGTCCGGGCAATGCGTCGGACTTCCGCAGCTCGTAGACGTAGGCATGAAGTGCAGCAAGCTCGGCCTGAGTCAGGGAACGAGCCCTCACCGCGGCAGCATGATTGGAATCGCAGACGAATCCGCCGCAGGAGACCAAAAGAAGGAACGCCGGAATCAAGAGCAGTCGTTTCATGAGAAGGCCAACGTTCGAGCTATCCGGCCCACTACGGCGCTTGTTAGTGCTCATGCAGCGCCCGCACGCCAAATGACTGCACAGAGGCAGGCGAAGTACGCAACGGCGAACACTGGGGGTAACGCCAAAAGAACAGCCAAAGCACTTCGTTGACTGCGTACGCGCCATGCAGCCACACCAAGAACCACCGATGCCGGCAAGCCGTAAATGAAGCCGAGCCACGCTCCGAGTTGAGCCTCAGCGCCGAGTGGATTTACCGGAGTGCGGAACACGTAGGACCCGTAGTAGACGAGTACGGCGCCTGCGAGCAACGCCCACGCGTAGGCCAACACGACGACGATCGGCTTCCACATGAGCACTAACGCCCGCGTCAAGCGGCCGCGGGCTGACAACCTATCAGAAATCATCGAAGTCTCGCCCGTGGTCCGCTCGAACGCATGATTAGGTTTGAGCTCGCAGCTTAAGCGACTTTGTCTTGCCGCTTGCGAGCGAGCCCCGCCATTTGCGACTCGCGGGCTGCAGCGACGCGCTCGCGCTCCTTGCGTCGACAGGATCGGCAACGTATCGCGATTGAATCGATCGGCCCCTTCGCCGTTTCATACCACCACTTCTGTTGAGTAGCCCTCCAGATTTCCTCAGAACCACAGTCCCGACACGTGAACGGTCGATCGGCATAGAAGCGCGGATAGGCAATGTGCGGAAACGTAGCGTAGTTGTGCTCAAGCGCCGCCCAGTTTGCGAGAACGGCTCCCGGCGGTAGCTCAACGCCATTGACAGAGCGGAAGCCGGACATTTCCTTGAGCTTCAGCTTGCGCTTTGCATCCAGCTCGACGCGCCGGGACTTCACTTGTTTCTTGGAGGTGCGAGGACGCTTCATATCACGCCTGACGTTTGACACGAGCTGCGGCCGGAAGCAGGCGAAGCCCGCTGGAAGACGGCAGCGCGATGGGAGGGCTAGGCGGCAACACGAGTGGAGTCAGACGCCGCCGAGTAGCTGAACTTCATAGCAATTCCAGTAGCGAAGCCTATACGGACCTCTACGTCACCGAACTCGTTCCCGGAGTAGCTGATTGACTCAACGACTTGCCCAACAACTGAACTCAGTTCCGATAGGTCATTTAGAACCAAGCCGTACTCAAGCGTTGAGTTGACGGGCGTTCCCGGTGGCTCATGAGACTCACGCCAGAAAACCATGCCGCACTCGAAGTACAACCGATACCACTGTTCGTCGAACTTGAGATGCGCGACGACAACTTGATCCGAGATTGCTGTGCCATCGTAGAAGTGCAGCACAAAGAAGCCAGTGCAAGCCTGGCCGATAATGCGAGGCTCGTCGCCATTGATGGTGCAGTGAATCGGAGTCATTCCCGCTGACGCCTCGTGCCGTGTTAAGCCGCCGCGCGATGGTGCTTGGATGATACGCGCAACTTCCTCGGCGGTCGGCTTGAGCGATGGGTTAGACGCTATGCTGCTGGAGCTCGCTGCACTGGGCAAGATGGTCCCTGACGGCGGCCAAGCAAGCGAAGTGCGGATTGGTTTCCAGATGCCCGATTCTCTCCAGCGCTACGAGCAGATGCGGGCGCCCAAGGCTCGATTGCAGCGAGTACACACCGCTCGACACCCAACCATCACTGCGGCAATTTGGCGTAGAGAAGACAGCCTCAAGCGCCTCGCCAGTTGGGCCCCAGAACTCCCACACGCCGTCTTCCACATCGATGCCCTCGCAATAGGAGATGGCCTGGTCCGCATCTGCAAAGACATGCAGCGATCTGTCATCAGTTGCCAAGACAAAGATCATATGGCCTAACGCCCCGCTTCAGTCGCGGGCCGGCCGGAGCGGTGCAGCGGAGACCGGGACGTCGGCTGCAAGCGACAGTTGCGCATCACGCACTGCCTACCAACACCAGGCCGCCGTTCTGGGGAAGCCACAGCTCCGCCTGATCAGAGCTGGCATTGAAGAAGCCGACGCCGTGCTTCTGCGCCAGTGCGAACATGGCTTCATATGCCTGCTCCGCCACGGACCATGCAAAAGCTGCGTAGATGACGGAGTTGCCAACACTGTAGTCCGTGACGGTTGAGTCGTCGTCACTCGAAGCGTTCGGCCCATTCAGGGGCGGGAACGCCTTTGTCATTTCCAGAAACCACGCGCGAAGCGCCGGCGTAGTGACATCGGGATTGTCGTACCCGTGGTCTTCTTCCCACTCCGTTTGTTGGTCGTACCAATCCATGAAATCCGAGTGCTTACTCGGAGCGGCTGATGGATCAAACACCATCAAGTCATAGCTCATCGGAATCTCCGCATTTTCAGATGCCCAGCGCCACGCTCAGCGGCAACGGGCCGAAAGAAGTCCAGGAATTATCACGACCTGTCCGCGCTGTCCGCTGGAACGCATAGTCAGGGCGTCAGCTTATCCACAACACCATGCGCTTTTCTACACGCCAGCCGGACGCAGACCGCTGCATGAGAAACAATGTACCTGAGCCACACAGCCCATCGCAGCGATGAGCGACATAGACCAGTGCCTGCTGACGATCAACTGTCAAAACGGGTACGGTAACCTGAAGCTGCCCCGCTATTCCGGAGATCAAGAACGCGAGTGCGTTGGTGTCGTTA